>NZ_FYDY01000045.1:0-30961 GCF_900187435.1 Pseudomonas sp. Irchel s3b5 | reverse complement strand
AACTGGTGATCACCGTCGATGACGACACACCAACCGCGGCCGGAGAAGCCGCAGCCGGCACCGTCGACGAGGACGGCCTGGCCAATGGCATTGCTGGAGGGATCGGCGATGTGGCGGGTACGGCGACTGCCGCCAATGGCAGCGTGACCGGCATCTTCCAGTCCGGCGCCGACACGCCGCTGAGTTATGCCCTGGCGAGTGACACCAGTGGCTTGCCAGCGCTGACGTCGGGCGGGGTGGCGCTGGTCTACAGCGTCGTGGGCGATACGCTCACGGCCAAGGCCGGTGCGGTCGATGTGTTCACCTTCAGCCTCAGTGCCGCGGGTGCCTACAGCTTCACCTTGCTCAAACCGCTGGACCACGCGCCCGGCAATGATGAAAACGACATCACCATCAACCTCGGCTCGTTGCTGACGGCCACCGACAAGGACGGCGACACCGTAACGGCTGCGGCTGAAAAACTGGTGATCACCGTCGATGACGACACGCCGACTCTCGCGTTCGGCAACCTGATCGGGACCGGTAGCCTCCTTCCACAATACGGGTTCTGGACCAGCGCGGCGGGAGCCGACGGGCTAGGTGCGGCAGGCTTGGATATTTCGTTGGTGAACAACCAGTTCACCCTCGTCAGGCCAAACAACACGACGGTAACCGGGAGCGGTACGCTCACCGAACAGGGGAGCTCACCGGATATCAACGGCGCCTACCATTTTGCGGGTACGCTGACCGGTGATTTCGACAACAACGCCGCAACAGCCAATACCAGCGTCGACTACACGCTGACCGCCTTCGCCGATGGCACTTATGCACTGGATCTGGTGCAAGGCTTCCATTCGACGATCGTGCTCAGCAGTGCCGACGGCGCGCTCTCGGCCGGCGGCCCGGATCCAGTGCGCACCTTGTTGATTCCTGAGACGAACAACCCGGCTATTCCTTCGGCATCGGAAGAGGTTGTGTTCTTTTCCGCGAAGGCGCTTGCGACGACTGCGCAGATCCTGAGCGGCATCGGGCTCGGAGCCCCCGACCCTACTGAAGCCACGCTACAGACCAACCCTCTACCGTCGTTCATCGACCCGGCAGCCATGAACGTCAGCACGTCCGGCATCGGCGTTGCCAACAACGTGTTCCAGGGAGACAACCAGGCGGCAATCAGCGCTGACGATGAAAGTTTCGTCATCAATCCGGAAACGCTGCTGGCGGGCATGAGGGTCTTTATCGACAACTCCGTAGGGGGTTACGACACCGCGACCGAGGATCTGTATTACAGGGTCTTTTACGAGGATGGTTCGTTCTCGGATCGCATCGAGGTGAACACCGTGACGCAGGAGGCGGGTGGGCAGGTGTCCTTCCTCATTGAGAAGTCGGGTGCACTGCTGATCGATGCGGTTCAACTGACGATGGGTCGGGGCGATATCAAAATCCCGGTCATCCAGTTCATTTCGGAGAGCGAGAGCCTGGCCAACGATGTGAAACTGGCGTTCAGCGCGACGCTGACCGACAAGGATGGCGATTCGGCGACGAGTACGTTTGACGCCAACCTGTTTGCCAACGACCCCGACGCGTCCTTCGACTACACGCTGGTGGGCACGATCGGCGAGCAAGATGCGTTCAACATCGACCTGTCGATCAATGACAACCTGTACCAGGTCACCGGCTTCGATGTGGGCCCGGACGTGCACGACAAACTGGTGATCAACGGAGTGCAGAGCGCCTTCCTGATCGACAACACCGGCTTTGACAGCATCGTGACGGTGACCGAGCCAGGACAAGTCACGACCATCACCGTGGTCGGGGTCGACCTTCAGGATACCGACCTCTTCTTTAGTGCCTGAGGTATCGCACGCAAGAACGAATGCGAGGGTGGTGTAGGAAACCACCCGCGCATTTTTTTGCGGTGCCGAGGGGCAGACCTTCTTATATCGACTTGAAATTCAATCCAGTTTTACCCAGACGGAATTGGGTGGCGCTTCGTGGTTGAGCCCGTGTTTCTGCGCATACATCAGCAGGTCGATGCGGTTGATCAGATCAAGCTTTTGATAGATGTTGCTGAGGTGGTTATGCACAGTGTGCTCACTGATCCCCAGGCGGCCGGCAATGCTTACGTATTTGGCGGACGGCTCTCCCACGATGGCGCGGATCAGTTCTCTCTCGCGCAGCGTCAACCGCGCCTGTTTCGCCTGCTCCACGTTGCATTTCAAGGGTACGTGCCCGGCCGCGGCATAGCCGGAAAGGCCGCCCACCCAGGCTCTGTCCATTGCGACGTCACTGTGGTGAACCTTGAGGATGGCCTGGACAATCGACTCCGTCGGGTCTTCCGCCAGCACGATGCCGCGAGCGCCAGCCTCTATCGCCTGGGCAGCCGGGACGGCTTCGTACAGGCCCTTGAGCAGCAGCACTTTCATTTCGGTGTTACGGCTGAGTTCTGCGACGACTTCCAGAGGATTCAGCGCATCCGGAAAGAAACTGAAAAAAATCACATGGGGCCGCAACTGATCGGCAAGGTCCAGCGCATGGGTATAGGTGGTGGCCTGTCCGGTCACCTCCATCCGGGGCTTTCTGGCATTGATCAAGTCGTGAAGGCCCACCAGCACGAGGGGGCGGCAATCGACCAACATCACGCTTATTGGTGTTTTCTGGTCAGTCATGATGTTCCTGACCTCCTTGCAAAACTGTCAGTGGTCTGCGGGAAACGCCGGAAGGCCGTGAGGGTGCCCGTCCAGGCATTGGCTACCAGCGGCCCCGGGGGCTTTCCCATCAACAGCGCCGGCAGGCGGGACGAACGTTTCCAAACGGTAGACAAGGCTCGCGGGAAAAAATGAATACGAATAATTATCAAAGGTTTACACATGACGATGTGCTCCCCGCGCCTCTCAACTGATTCTAGGTCAGCCCAGCGCGGTGCCAGCCTGCCCGTACGTCGGTCCTCGATACAGAACCGGTGCGGACCGGTCGGATCGAAGTGCTCAAGGGGGAGGGGAAGCCTCGTAAATCAATGTTTTAGCCGTGTAAAAGGTGGCAAGCGGCCATGATTGGATCCTGTTTATTGTCGTCAATTAATAGACGAATGGTGTGAAGTTAGGAGGACTAATCTCGACTTAGTCAATTTATCGGCGAATTCGAAAAGCTCGGCTGTCGAGTCGACAGGATTCGTTTTCATTAACGCGTTCACATAATTCGCGTGAGCCTTGGGGAAGGTTCTCAAGGGAATGCGATGGCTGGCCGATAACCCGGGCTGTCACGGACGTATTTGTCTGCGCGCTCGGCATGGGGGCTTATTGTCGATGAGCAGGTGTTTGATAGCCTAGGGCCACCAGCTATCATCTGCGCGCCCAAAACAGGCGCCACCGAAGCTGCGTCCGTCCGAGGGTGTGCCGTTGGGTTCTTCTTCTTAAATTGCCTGGAAATCTTCGATGCTGTCGTATCACCAAAAGCGTTTTTTGATCGTCGATGATTTCTCTGACTTCCGCAGTTCCGTGCGTTCAATGTTGCGCGAGCTGGGCGTCAAGGAAGTGGACACCGCCGATACCGGCGAGCAGGCGCTGAAAATGTGCTCGCAGAAGGCTTACGACTTCATCCTGCAGGACTTCCACCTGGGCGATGGGAAGAAGAACGGCCAGCAGGTGCTCGAAGACCTGATGGAAGAGAAGCTGATCAGCCGTGAAGCGGTGTTCGTCATGGTCACCGCCGAAACCAGCCAGGCCATGGTGCTCAGTGCGCTGGAACATGAGCCCGACGCCTATCTGACCAAACCGTTCAACCGTTCCAGTCTGGCCCAGCGCCTGGAACGGCTGGAGCAGCGCAAGACCTTGCTCAAGCCGATCCTGCAAGCCCTCGACCGTGGCAAACCGATGGAAGTGCTCAACGCCTGCATCGCCCTGTGCAAACAGGACATTCGCTATTCGCCCTTGTGCCTGCGTTATCGCGCCGACGCTTTGCGCGATCTGAATCAGAACGAAGCACTGGAGCGCCTGTACGACAGCATCATTGCCGACCGACCTTTGCCGTGGGCCTTTGCCGGGTTGGGCAAGTTGTTGTTCAAGCGCGGGCAGGTTTCGCAAGCCAAGGGCATCTACGAAAAAGCCTTGAAAGTGTTCCCGATGATGCCGTCGCTCTACGATGGCATGGCCGATGTGCTGGTCGCCGAGGGCGACACCAAGGGCGCGCAGCGTGTGCTGGAAGAAGCGATCCGCCTGTCACCGCTGGCGGTGCGCCGGCAAGCGTTGCTGGGCAAGTTGGCCATGACCAACGAAGATTTCGACACGGCTTCCAAAGCCTATCGCCAGGCCGTGGCCCAAGGTGCGCAGTCGCGCTTCAAAGACGCCGAGAGCAATCTTGGCCTGGCTCACGCCTTGATCAGCAAGGGCAGCGAACGGGGCCTGGACACGCGGACTCGACTGGAAATCAACACCACGCTGAGTGCTGTGGCCAAGGAAAACCCTTCCGATCCGGGCCTGCAAATTCGCGCACGGCTGATGAAAGCCACCAGCCTGTTGCTCAACGACGCCGAAACCGCCGACAAACTCACCGAGCAGGCTTTGTTGCGCCTTGATGGCATGGAGCAATTCATGAGCGCCGAGGCCGCGCTGCTGGTGGCCAAGCAACTGAAGATGCTCGGGCAGACCGAGGCCGGCACCGCCATGCTGAAAAACTGCGTGGAGATCTACGGTGACGATCCGGTGGTCATGAAGGATATCGCCAAGCAGACCGACGATCCTTCCATCCTCAACGCCGGCAACGCTGCGGCCGACCTCAACCGTCAAGGGGTGCGCGTGTACAAGACCGGCAACCTGGTGGAAGCGCGGGCGGTGTTCCGCAAAGCCCTGACGTTGCAACCGAAGAACATCAGCATTGCCCTGAACATGGCGCAGTCGTTGTTGCATGGCACCGACACCAATGTTGCGTCGGCAGAACTCGAAGAGTGCCGGACCTGCCTGAAGATGGTCGGCCTGATGCCGGACTCCGACGTGCGTTTTGCGCGTTATCAGAAGCTCAAAAGCAAGGCGTTTAGCGCATGAACGACAACGGGCAGGGTCTGGATTTCTCCACGGTGATCGCTTCCACCGTGCACGACATGAAGAACTCGTTGACCTTGTTGATGCAGGCCCACAGCCAATGGCTGGCACGCTTGCCAGAGCCAGCGCGCCAGTCGCCGGAGCAGGGCGTGATCGATTTCGAGTTCGCGCACCTCAACGGCATGCTGGTGCAGTTACTGGGTCTGTACAAACTCGGCGTCAACCAGATGCCCCTGCAACCGGCCTACCATGAACTGGACGATTTCATCGAGGCGCAACTGGCGTGTCATCAGGAAGTGTTCGCCAGCCGCGGCATCATGGTCACCTATGAAGTGGACCCGTTGAGCCCCTTGGGATTCTTTGATCGCGAGTTGATTGCCTCGGTGTTGGCCAATTGCATCAACAACGCGATCCGTTACGCACGGCACGCGTTGTTGATCAGCGTCAGCGACGAAGCCGGGCAACTGGTGCTGACCATCAACGACGACGGCGAGGGGTATCCGGCGCAGATGATCGAGCGTCAGGCCGATTACGTTCAGGGTATTAACCAGAGCAGTGGCAGCACCGGGCTGGGTCTGTATTTTGCCGGGCGGATTGCCGCACTGCATCAGCGCAACGGGGTTGTCGGACGTACCGAAATCAGCAATGGCGGGGCGTTGGGTGGTGGGGTGTTCAGCCTTTACCTCCCGTGATTGTTTGTCGTAGACCCGAGCCTTCGGCAGCGCCTACGAGGTTTTACATCTTTATTGATGAGGGCTGCTTGATATTCTGAACATGCGGAGTCTATTTTGTACGGTCGCCGTTCGCGGCTCGCACAATAACAAGGATTGCGTCATGACAACCGTTGGCCTGAGTTCACTCGCGCAGCGATTGACGGGCATTGATGAAGTGGAATGTGTCACGCCGGATTTGAATGGCGTACCCCGGGGCAAAGTGATGACCTCCGAGGGTTTCCTCGACGGTCGGCGTTTGCAGTTAGCGCGGGGTGTGCTGCTGCAATGCATCATGGGCGGTTATCCGCCTGCGCGTTTTTACGGCAGCGATGACGGCGACCTGGCGTTGATTCCCGACCCGGCGCAAATCCACCGCTTGCCCTGGAGTCATCCACCGCGGGCCTTCGCGATTTGCGATGCGAATGAGTTGGGCACCACCACCAGCTCCAACCTGTCGACCCGTGGTCAGCTCAAGACCGTGCTCGCCCGTTACGCCGCCCTCGGCTTGGCGCCAGTGGTGGCGACCGAGCTTGAGTTCTTCGTTTTTGCGCCCAACACCGACCCGACTCAAGCTTTCCTGCCGCCCCTGGGTCTGGACGGTCGTCGCGAGGATGGTCAGTCGGCGTTCAGCGTCAGCTCCAATAACGGCTTGCGGCCGTTTTTCAATGAGGTCTATGAATGCATGGCGGCGCTGGGGTTGCCCCGCGATACGTTCATGCACGAGATGGGCGTGAGCCAGTTCGAGATCAATCTGCTGCATGGCGATCCGCTGTTGCTGGCCGACCAGACGTTCCTGTTCAAGCATCTTCTGAAAGAAGTCGCGATCAAGCACGGCCTGAGCGTGGTTTGCATGGCCAAGCCGTTGGCGCATACACCGGGCAGCTCGATGCACATTCACCAGAGTGTGGTTGAGGTCGATTCGGGGCGTAACGTGTTCAGTGACAAGGCGGGGGAGGAGACAGCGACCTTCCGGCATTTTATCGCCGGTCAGCAAGCCTGTATGGCGGATTTCACCGCGTTGTTTGCGCCGAACGTTAACTCGTACCAGCGCTTGTGCCACCCTTATGCGTCGCCGAACAATGCGTGCTGGTCCCATGACAACCGCGCGGCGGGTTTGCGAATTCCGGCGAGTTTGCCGGTGGCGCGGCGGGTCGAAAACCGCTTGCCGGGGGCTGACGCCAATCCGTACCTGGCGATTGCCGCGAGCCTCGCGGCTGGGTTGCATGGCATCGAGAACAAGCTGGAACCGAGCGCGCCGATCCAGGGCGAATTTGAAGTGCCGGATAATCTTTCATTGCCGTGTACCTTGCACGCGGCGCTTGAGCGTCTGAAACGTAGTCAGTTGGCCAAGGAACTGTTCGGGGCGGAATTCATCGAAGGCTACATCGCTTCGAAGACCCTGGAGCTGACCAGCTTCTATGATGAAATTACTCCCTGGGAACGGCGTGTTTTAGCGGTCCAGGCCTGACGTCCCGTCTACATCCGGCTATCGTTCAGCGATAGCCCGATCTTCACTGCAAGGAGCCGCTCGGAACGCCGATGCGCCAAATCTGGAAATCCTTTCGAGCGCTTTATTTCGCCTCGCTGATGATGTTGATCGGCTCGGGCCTGTTGAGCACTTACCTGGCGTTGCGCCTGGCGGCCGACCATGTCGACAGCCTGTGGGTCGGCGCGTTGATGGCCGCCAACTATTTCGGCCTGGTGCTGGGCGGCAAGATCGGTCACCGCTTGATTGCCCGGGTCGGGCACATCCGGGCCTACTCGGCGTGTGCCGGGATCGTCGGCGCGGCGGTGCTCGGTCATGGCCTGGTGGACTGGTTGCCGGCCTGGCTCTTTTTGCGGGTGATCGTCGGCCTCGGCATGATGTGCCAATACATGGTGATCGAGAGCTGGCTGAACGAACAGGCCGATGCCAATCAGCGTGGGCTGGTGTTCAGTGGCTACATGATTGCCTCGTACCTGGGGTTGGTGCTCGGGCAACTGATTCTGGTCATGCACCCGGGGCTGGGGCTTGAACTGCTGATGCTGGTTGCCCTGTGTTTTGCGCTGTGTCTGGTGCCCGTGGCGCTGACCCGGCGAATTCACCCGGCGGCCTTGCATCCGGCGCCGATGGAACCGCGGTTTTTTATCAAGCGTGTGCCGCAGTCGTTGAGTACGGTACTGGGCGCAGGTCTGATCATCGGTTCGTTCTATGGTCTGGCACCGCTGTATGCCTCGCAGCAAGGGCTGACCACGGAGCAGGTCGGTCTGTTCATGGGTAGCTGCATTTTTGCCGGGCTGCTGGTGCAGTGGCCGCTCGGCTGGTTGTCCGACCGTTATGACCGTGCACTGCTGATCCGCTGCTTCGCCATGTTCCTGGCCGTCGCGGCGTTACCGCTGGCGATCTTGCCCAAGGTGCCGCTGGAGGTGCTGTTCGTCATCGGCTTCCTTTGCTCGCTGGTGCAATTCTGCCTGTACCCGTTGGCGGTGGCGTTCTCCAACGACCATGTCGAGGGCGATCGCCGGGTGTCGCTGACGGCGATGCTGCTGGTGACTTACGGTGTCGGTGCGAGTATCGGGCCGCTGGCGGCGGGGGTGCTGATGAAGCTGTTCGGCAGCCAGAGCCTGTATGCGTTTTTCAGCTTCTTTGCATTGGTGCTGGTCTGGCGGATCCGGCCGAAAGCCGTGACCAATCTGCATCAGGTCGACGATGCACCGCTGCATCACGTGGCGATGCCGGACAGCATGTCGAGTTCGCCGCTGGTCGCCGCACTTGATCCGCGCGTCGATGAACACGTGGTGCAGGAGCAGATGCAGTCGCCGATCAATCCAGAGTCTGAATCCGAACCTGAACCGACTTCAGAAACCGATCAGTCACCGCCACCAGAAGACCCTGACACCGGGCGCGAGCAGAGTTTTACCGAAGCCAGACCTTAAATTCAGGGCATAAAAAAACGGGCAGTCACCGCAAGGGACTGCCCGTTTTTTGTCTTCGTCCTACCCGTTTTTTGTAGGAGCTGGCAAGCCGGCTCCTACAGGAAAGCAACGTCAGATCAGAGATCGTCTTTGTCGAAACGACGCGCTTCACGTTGCAGCTGGTAGACGAAGCGCTCGACCTGCCGCTGCACCAGCCCGCTCATGTTGTGGAAGCGAACGCCGGCGAAGGTGGTGGAGATTCTTTCTTCGAAGTGCAGATAACGCAGTTCGACCGGTGCCGTCATCTTGCCGAAAGGCAGGTCGGCGTTGAAACGGTCGTAAACCTGACCCAGTTGCAGGCTCTCGGTGATGTCACCTTCGAAGCGCAATTTGCAACCCGTGGCGGAAATGTCCAGCAGCTTGCCGCTGATGGGCGCCTTGAGTTTTTCACCGTCCAGATTGACGTTGACCAGTTGCGCCAGTTTCAAGGCCGCGCGGAAGGCATTGCGGCGCTGGTGATAGACCACTTCATCGGGCAGGCTGCCGCGGTAGCAACGCGCACCACCGGACTCATCGATGGTCAACGGGCCGTTGCTTTCCCACGCAATGCGTACACCGTCGTGGAAGCCTTCGACCTTGTAAGATTCGCCGGCCAGCAAATACCGCTCGCCATCACGGGGGATCATTTCGTCCAGGGCAATCATGTCGCGGTCGCGGTCGAGGTCCACCAGATAGCTCTGGAAACGCTGGCTCCGTTCGTGGAACGTGATAATCAGCGGGTCATGGCTTTCTTGCAGCTGGCGCAGGTTGCTGGAGATTTCCAAGGGTGTGCTGAGCACCTTGGGTGGCTGCGGAGCATCTTCCGCGTTTAAGGCATTGGACACGGTTAATCAATCTCCAGACAAAATTTGACTACGGCTGGCTATCAGTTTGCCAGTATGTTGCGCGTCTTGATAGAGCGAGGACGCCACCGGCTCATGCCTGGCTGAGCGGGCGCGGTTTGGCAAGCTTGGAGAAGGTACCGCTGGCGTCGTAAAGCGCCGGGGTGTCGCCGCCGTTGAGGATTTTCAGCTGAGTGGCTGTGGCGGCTTGTTGCGTCAGGATCGACTGCCCGTTGTTGATGTTGATGGCCTGGCATTGGGCCAGAAGATCGGTCAGTACGTCACTTTGCATCAGTAGCAGATCGCCAAGGCTCGATTGGCTGGCCAGTTGCTCAAGACCGCTTCTGTTGGTCGGCAGGTTGAGGCTGGCGAGAATTTCACTGCGTTTGCGGCCATGCTGTTCGAGCAAGACGATCAATGCCTGTTTCTGCGCCAGAATGTCCTCGAGCAGTGGCATGTCGCGGCCGTGCAAGGCAAGGGATTCGGTCTGCAGCAACTCCAGCAATTGTTGCGCGGGAGCAAAGTCGTCGGTGATCAGTTGCAGTAAATTAGAGTCGTGCATGGCTGGCCTTGGGGTTTAAGCGTCCAAAAGCCTGGCGCCGGCCGTGGCCTAGCGCTGGGCTTCGAAGTTGAGCAGTTTGCTGGCTACGCGGTTGCTGTCGACTTTGTAGCTGCCATCGGCAATCGCTGCTTTCAACTCGGCCACCCGGGCCTTGTCGACGGCAGGCTGATCGCGCAGCTTGTCAGTGACCTTCTGCAACTGCTGAGCCTCATTGCTGAGATGTACCGATTCCCCGCTTTGGGTTGTACCGACCTGTTCTGCCGCGGATTCCAGTGGCGCGGACTTGCCGGCCTCGACGCTGTCCTTGCTGGCGCTGGTACGTGTACTGCCCGTAAGGGGCGAGGAGCTGTTCAAACGGCTGAAATCGATGACCATGATGAAAACCTCTGGGAATTTGGACGCTTGCCATGGTTTCGGCCATTCCCTGGAAAACTTTAGGCCCATTTATCAACGAGCCTTGCGCGCGTCAGCGCTTGCTCTGCATAGAGCACAGTCTAGGGAACAGCCGGGGCGAGCGCCACATTCTCGTGAGCAGATAACGTCTCTACATAGACACTTCCACCTGTCCGGGCGCGGTGACCAGCGCCTTGATGACGCGTTGGGAGTTGAGGTTTTTCACCCGGATCTGCTCGCTCAAACCGCCGTTTGACAGGGCCTCGCCCGGCATGCGCACGCTGAGCGTACCGCTGCGGGCGGTGATCACCACTTGGTCGCCCTTGCGAATGACTTCGGCCTGTTCGATGTTCACCAGGGTAATGACCTGGTCGGTGACCATTGGTCGGGTCAATCGCTGTCCGATCGCCTGGTCGAGGGAGGTCAGGTAACCCTGGCTGATCAGGCTGATGTCGCGCTCACGCAGAAGCACATCTTCAGGTTCGATAATGGCTGTACGGCGCAGAGGCCGTGCAGACGTCACGACGTCACGAAACAGGCGGACTTGAGCGGGTACGAAGACTGTCCAGGGGGCTGCGCCTTCGCAACGGACCTTCACCGTGACGCGTCCGATCGGCTTGGGACTTTCAAGCGTGGCTGTCAATTCCTTGTCGCACATGGGCATGTGCATGCGTGGATCGAGCTTGTTGACTTCGATCTCGTAGCGACCTTCGGTTTGACTGGTGGCCAAATAGTCTTCTACGGTGAATTCAAGAAACCCCTGAGTGACGCCGATAAGCATGTCAGGCAAGGTAACCGCGTCAGCAAGGGCAGGGCTGCCAGCGTTGAACAGGCAAATAGCCGACAGCACGCCGAGTAATCGGCGCCAGGGAGCGGTCAGGTGTCGGAAAAATGTCGGTTGTGTGTTCATAACGGATAAAAAGCAAGCGCCGTGCCGTTTAGTGATTATGGCGCGTCGCAACAACACTTGGCGTTGGTGTAGGAGTCTGGGCATGGCGGGTGTAATGGATTCGGTGAACCAGCGTACGCAACTGGTGGGGCAGAATCGCCTTGAGCTGTTGTTGTTCCGTCTCGACGGCCAGCAGCTGTACGGGATCAACGTGTTCAAGGTTCGGGAGGTGCTGCAATGCCCCAAACTGACGCTGATGCCCAAGTCCAGTCCTGTCGTGTGCGGCGTGGCGAGTATCCGGGGGGCGACCATTCCGATCCTTGATCTGGCGATGGCCACGGGCTCCGGTGCTTTGAAGGACAAGAACAACCCCTTCGTGATCATCACGGAGTACAACACCAAGACCCAGGGTTTCCTGGTGCGCTCGGTGGAACGCATCGTCAACATGAACTGGGAAGAGATCCATCCGCCACCCAAGGGCACCGGTCGCGATCACTACCTGACGGCGGTGACGCGGGTCGATAATCAGCTGGTCGAAATCATCGACGTGGAGAAGGTGCTGGCGGAAGTGGCGCCGACGCCGGAAGCGATTTCCGCCGGTGTGGTGGATGTCGAAACCCAGCACAAGGCGCTGTCGTTGCGCGTGCTGACCGTCGATGACTCGTCGGTGGCGCGCAAGCAGGTCACGCGTTGCCTGCAAACGGTCGGTGTCGAGGTGGTGGCGCTGAACGACGGCAAACAAGCGCTGGATTACCTGCGCAAACTGGCCGATGAGGGCAGGAAACCGGAAGAAGAGTTCCTGATGATGATCTCCGACATCGAGATGCCGGAGATGGACGGGTACACCCTGACGGCGGAAATCCGCAACGACCCGCGCATGCAAAAGCTTCATATCATCCTGCATACTTCCTTGTCCGGGGTATTCAATCAGGCGATGGTCAAGAAAGTCGGTGCCGATGACTTCCTGGCCAAATTTCGTCCTGATGACCTGGCGTCCCGTGTAGTCGATCGGATCAAGGCAGCAGATATCAGCTAGGGGCCTGCGCCCCCGGTAATCAATACGATTTAAGAGGCGGCATCATTGTCTACGGGTAATTTGGATTTCGAACAGTTCCGGGTGTTCCTGGAAAAAGCCTGTGGCATTTTGCTGGGTGAAAACAAGCAATACCTGGTCTCCAGCCGTCTCAACAAACTGATGGAACAGCAAGGCATCAAGAGCCTGGGTGAACTGGTCCAGCGCATGCAGACCCAGCCGCGCAGTGGTTTGCGCGAGCAGGTGGTGGATGCCATGACGACCAACGAAACCCTGTGGTTTCGTGACACCTATCCGTTTGAGGTTCTGAAGAACAAGGCACTGCCCGAGGCGATCAAGGCCAGTCCCGGCCAGCGTCTGCGCATCTGGTCGGCGGCGTGTTCGTCGGGTCAGGAACCGTACTCGCTGTCGATGTCCATCGACGAGTTCGAGCGGGTCAACATGGGCCAGTTGCGGATGGGCGTGCAGATTGTTGCCACCGACCTGTCCAGCACCATGCTGAACAACTGCAAGACCGGCGAGTACGACAGCCTGGCCATCGGCCGCGGCCTGTCGCCCGAGCGCTTGCAACGTTACTTCGATCCGAAAGGGCCGGGGCGCTGGGCGATCAAGGCGCCGATCAAGAGTCGCGTGGAGTTTCGCTCGTTCAACCTGCTGGACAGCTACGCGAGCCTCGGCAAGTTCGACATCGTGTTCTGCCGCAACGTGTTGATCTACTTCTCCGCCGAGGTGAAGAAGGACATCCTGCTGCGCATCCACAGCACGTTGAAGCCGGGCGGCTACCTGTTCCTCGGTGCTTCCGAAGCGCTGAACGGTTTGCCGGATCACTACCAGATGGTCCAGTGCAGTCCGGGGATCATTTACCAGGCGAAGTGATTGCGTTGGGGTTGTCAGAAAACGGGAGTCCTTTGGGGCTCCCGTTTTTTTATGCCTGCTGATTTCTCACAGCTATCTCAATCCCTGTAGGAGCTGGCTTGCCAGCGATAGCGGTGTGTCCGCAATTTAAAAGTCGGCTGACTCGACGCCATCGCTGGCAAGCCAGCTCCTACAGGGGGAGGTGGTGTTCTCAAGTGCGGTGCCAAGCGGCAGAAAAGCGGCATCCGGCGGAAAACCGTTGCCGCTTTTCTGTCGTTGCCGCATTGCCATGGCCGGCAAAGCCCCCGGTTTACGGGCTTTTTTGAATTGGCATGACGCTTGCTATGTCCATCGTACGAAAAATCAGGTCACCCAAAGGTTTCCCGACATGAGCATCAGCTTCGATAAAGCGCTCGGCATCCACGAAAAAGCCCTGGGCTTCCGCGCCCAGCGTGCCGAAGTCCTGGCCAACAACATCACCAACGCCGATACCCCGAACTACAAGGCTCGGGATCTGGATTTCTCCAAAGTGCTCGCCGAGCAGAACGAGAAAACCAAAAGCGGCGGCTTCGCCTTGAACATGACCAACAGTCGTCATATCGAAGCGCAGGGCCTGGGCAATGGCGACGAGTCGCTGATGTATCGCACGCCGATGCAACCGTCGATTGACCAGAACACCGTGGACGCCCAACTGGAGCAGTCGAACTACGCGGAAAACGCGGTCGGCTTCCAGGCCAGCTTCACCCTGCTCAACAGCAAATTCAAAGGGCTGGTGTCAGCCCTGCGCGGAGAGTAAGCCATGTCTCTATCCAGTGTTTTCAACATTGCCGGTAGCGGCATGAGTGCGCAGACCACTCGTTTGAACACCGTTGCTTCGAACATCGCCAACGCCGAGACGGTCTCGTCGAGCATCGACCAGACCTACCGCGCGCGCCACCCGGTGTTCGCCACCATGTTCCAGGGAGGCCAGAGCGGCGGCAGCGACTCGCTGTTCCAGAACCAGGACGCGGCCGGTCAGGGCGTGCAAGTGCTGGGCGTGGTCGAGGACCAGAGCAATCTTGAGGCGCGCTACGAGCCGAACCATCCGGCCGCCGATGCCAAGGGTTACGTCTACTACCCGAACGTCAACGTGGTGGAAGAAATGGCCGACATGATTTCCGCGAGCCGTTCGTTCCAGACCAACGCCGAAATGATGAACACCGCCAAAACCATGATGCAGAAAGTCCTGACCCTTGGTCAGTGATAAGGGGCGACTCAGATGAGTGTTACCGATTCCACTGGCGGTTTGAGCCTCAACGACATCCTGGCGAACTCCTCGGTCAAGACCAACAAAACAAGTGACGGCCTTGCGTCGGCAGCCAGCAGTGCCTCGGGCAACAAGGCCCTGGGCAAGGATGCGTTCCTGCAATTGCTGGTCACGCAACTGAAAAACCAGAACCCGCTGGAGCCTCAGGACAACGGCGAGTTCGTCGCCCAGTTGGCCCAGTTCAGCAGTCTGGAAGGCATCACCACGCTCAACGACACCGTTACCGGCCTGGCCAGCAACTACAACTCGTCCCAGGCCTTGCAGGCTTCATCGCTGGTGGGGCGTTCGGTCATCGCACCGGGCGACAAGGCGGTGGTCGACACCACCAAGAGCCTCAGCGGCACGGTGGTCATACCGACTTCGGTGGCTTCCGCCAGCCTGAAGATCACCGATGCAGACGGCAAGACTGTGCGCACCATCGACCTGGGTTCACAGAAAGCCGGCAACGCCAGTTTCATCTGGGATGGCAAGAACGATGCGGGCGTGACAGTGCCTGCCGGCACTTACACCTTCGGCGCTTCGACCTCCATCGATGGCCAGTCCGTCGCACTGATCACCAACCTGCCGGCGACGGTCAACAGCGTGACCATCAGCCAGACTGGCGGTGAGCTGATGCTCAATCTGGCCGGGCTGGGCAGTATTGCCCTGTCCAAAGTTCAAACCATTGGTATGTAAAGCCGACTAACCCGGCATAAAGGAGTGGATGATGTCTTTCAATATCGGCCTTAGCGGTCTCTTTGCAGCCAACAAACAACTGGACGTGACCGGCAACAACATCGCCAACGTTGCCACCACCGGTTTCAAATCGTCCCGTGCAGAGTTCGAAGACGTGTACTCGGCGACCCGCCTGGGTACCGGCAGCAAGACCGTCGGCAACGGCGTGCGCCTGGCCAACGTTTCCCAGCAGTTCACCCAGGGTGACATCAGCAACACGGGTAACGTGCTGGACATGGGTATCAACGGCTCCGGCTTCTTCGTGCTGAACAACAGCGGCTCGCTGTCCTACACGCGTGCCGGTACGTTCAAGGTCGACAAGGAAGGTTACGTCACCAACACCGACGGTACTTCGCGTCTGCAAGGTTACGGTGTGGATGACAATGGCAAGATCCAGAACGGCGTGTTGACCGACCTGCGCATCGACACCTCCAACCTGGCACCGAAAGCCACTACCAGCGTATCGTCGACGATCAACCTGAACTCCACCGCTGACGTGATCGACGTTGTGGCCAACCCGTTTGACCCGAGCAAGTCGGCCTCTTTCACCAAGCAGTTCAGCACCCCGATTTTCGACACTCAGGGCAACCAGCACACCATGGATCAATACATGGTGAAGACTGGCGCCAACACGTGGTCGACCTACACCCTGATCGATGGTCGCAACCCGAATGGCAGCGACCCGAAGGTTACCCCGGCGGTTGCTTCGGTCATGGCGTTCGACACAAGCGGAAAACTGGTGTCGGTCACCACGCCGGGCACGCCTCCGGTCGTCAGCCCTGATTTGAAGATCACTAACTGGGTCCCGGGCACCGTGACCAACGGTGTATGGGCGGCCAATGGCGCGTCCGCCGATCCGGCGGGCATGTCGATTGCCATGAGCAATACCACCCAGTTCAACGCGGATACTGCGCGTTCGATTCCTGCTCAAAACGGCTACGCCACTGGCCAGATCACCAACCTGACCATCGATGGCAGCGGTGTATTGCTGGCCAACTTCAGCAACAACCAGACCAAGCCGATCGGTCAGATTTCGCTGGCCAGCTTCACCAACGAACAGGGTCTGCAGCCAGTGGGCGGTACCAGCTGGAAAGAAACCTACTCGTCGGGTATCCCGGGCTACGATGCACCGGAAACCGGCAGCCTGGGTTCGGTCCAGTCCAACTCGCTGGAAGAGTCCAACGTCAACGTGACCAACGAACTGGTCGACCTGATCAAGGCGCAGAGCAACTACCAGGCGAACGCCAAGACCATCTCCACCCAGAGCACCATCATGCAGACCATCATTCAGATGACCTGATGCTGGATTACGCTGCATAAAAAGCCCCTCATCAGAGGGGCTTTTTTGTGGATGACAAAATCACATTCTCCCGGACCTTGTAGGAGCCGGCTTGCTGGCGATCCAGGCAACACGGTCATCAAGGTATATCGCGTCATCGTTCATCGCCAGCAAGCCGGCTCCTACAATTGGAAGGCAAAAAAAACCCCGACAAGCCAGAGGCCTGTCGGGGTTTTGTGCTACCGGCTCAGCTTATTGGCAAGCTTCGCAATCCGGCTCGTCGATGGCGCAAGCCTTCGGCACTGGAGCAGGGCCGGCAGGAGCAGCCAGGACCGAATCGTCACCGTGGTTGCCGCCGCTGGATACAGCGTTCAGCTTACCGGTGTTGATGGTCGACTTCTCGGTGCTGGTCGCGGCCAGGGCACGGAGGTAGTAAGTGGTTTTCAGACCACGGTACCAAGCCATACGGTAGGTCACGTCCAGCTTCTTGCCCGAAGCGCCGGCAATGTACAGGTTCAGCGACTGAGCCTGGTCGATCCACTTCTGACGACGGCTGGCCGCGTCGACGATCCACTTGGTGTCCACTTCGAAGGCCGTCGCGTAGAGCTCTTTGAGTTCCTGCGGGATGCGCTCGATCTGCTGCACCGAACCGTCGTAGTACTTCAGGTCGTTGATCATGACCGAGTCCCACAGACCGCGAGCCTTCAGGTCGCGAACCAGGTACGGGTTGATCACGGTGAATTCGCCCGACAGGTTCGATTTCACATACAGGTTCTGGTAGGTCGGTTCGATCGACTGCGAGACGCCAGTGATGTTGGCGATGGTCGCGGTCGGTGCGATGGCCATGATGTTCGAGTTACGGATGCCTTTCTGTACACGGGCGCGAACCGGTGCCCAGTCCAGGGATTCGTTCAGGTCGACATCGATGTACTTCTGGCCACGGGCTTCGATCAGGATCTGTTGCGAATCCAGCGGCAGGATGCCTTTGGACCACAGCGAACCCTGGAACGTCTCGTAGGCACCGCGCTCGTCAGCCAGGTCGCAGGAGGCCTGGATCGCGTAGTAGCTGACCGCTTCCATCGACTTGTCGGCGAACTCGACGGCAGCGTCGGAACCGTAAGGGATGTGCTGCAGGTACAAAGCGTCCTGGAAGCCCATGATGCCCAGACCGACCGGACGGTGCTTGAAGTTGGAGTTCTTCGCTTGCGGCACCGAGTAGTAGTTGATGTCGATCACGTTATCGAGCATGCGAACGGCCGTGTTGACGGTGCGTTCCAGCTTGGCGGTGTCCAGCTTGCCGTTGACGATGTGGTTCGGCAGGTTGATCGAACCCAGGTTGCAAACGGCGATCTCGTCCTTGTTGGTGTTCAAGGTGATCTCGGTGCACAGGTTCGAGCTGTGGACCACGCCCACGTGCTGCTGCGGGCTGCGCAGGTTGCACGGGTCTTTGAAGGTCAGCCATGGGTGGCCGGTTTCAAACAGCATGGACAGCATTTTGCGCCACAGGTCTTTGGCCTGGATGGTCTTGAACAGCTTGATCTTGCCCGGGTACTGGGACAGGGCTTCGTAGTACTCGTAACGCTCTTCGAAGGCCTTGCCGGTCAGGTCGTGCAGGTCCGGAACTTCGGACGGCGAGAACAGGGTCCACGGGCCGTCATCGAAGACGCGCTTCATGAACAGGTCAGGGATCCAGTTGGCGGTGTTCATGTCGTGGGTACGACGACGGTCATCACCGGTGTTCTTGCGCAGTTCGATGAACTCCTCGATGTCCATGTGCCAGGTTTCCAGGTAGGCACACACAGCGCCTTTGCGCTTGCCACCCTGGTTAACGGCAACGGCGGTGTCGTTCACGACTTTCAGGAACGGAACCACGCCTTGCGACTTGCCGTTGGTGCCCTTGATGTACGAGCCCAGCGCACGAACCGGCGTCCAGTCGTTGCCCAGGCCGCCTGCGAATTTGGACAACATGGCGTTGTCGTGGATCGCGTGGTAGATGCCCGACAGGTCATCCGGCACGGTGGTCAGGTAGCAGCTCGACAGCTGTGGACGCAGGGTGCCGGCGTTGAACAGGGTCGGGGTCGACGACATGTAGTCGAAGGACGACAGCAGGTTGTAGAACTCGATTGCACGGTCTTCTTTGTGCTTCTCTTCGATCGCCAGGCCCATGGCCACGCGCATGAAGAAGATCTGCGGCAGTTCGAAGCGCACGCCATCCTTGTGGATGAAGTAACGGTCGTACAGGGTTTGCAGGCCCAGGTAAGTGAACTGCTGGTCGCGCTCGTGATTGATCGCCTTGCCCAGTTTTTCCAGGTCGAAGGTGGCCAGCACAGGGTTCAGCAGTTCGAACTCGATACCCTTGGCGATGTAGGCAGGCAGGGCCTTGGCGTACAGGTCGACCATTTCGTGGTGGGTAGCGCTTTCGGCCACGCCGAGGAAGCCCAGGCCTTCGGCACGCAGGGTGTCCATCAGCAGGCGGGCAGTCACGAACGAGTAGTTCGGCTCACGCTCGACCAGGGTACGGGCGGTCATCACCAGGGCGGTGTTGACGTCGGTCAGGGCCACGCCGTCGTACAGGTTCTTCAGGGTTTCGCGCTGGATCAGGTCGCCGTCGACTTCTTCCAGGCCTTCGCACGCTTCGGTGACGATGGTGTTCAGGCGACCCATGTCCAGAGGTGCAAAGGTGCCATCGGCGCGGGTGATGCGGATCGACGGGTGAGCGTTGACCGCTTCTTCGGCCGGGGCGTGGGCAGCGCGTTCTTTCGAACGACCGTCACGGTAGATCACGTAGTCGCGCGCGACTTTCTGCTCGCCGGCACGCATCAGGGCCAGTTCGACCTGGTCCTGGATTTCTTCGATGTGGATGGTGCCGCCCGATGGCATGCGACGCTTGAAGGTCGCAGTGACCTGTTCGGTCAGGCGGGCCACGGTGTCATGGATTCGCGACGAGGCAGCAGCGGTGCCGCCTTCAACTGCGAGAAACGCTTTGGTGATGGCGACGGTGATTTTGTCATCGGTGTAAGGAACGACAGTGCCGTTACGCTTGATCACACGCAGCTGCCCTGGCGCAGTGGCGGACAGATCCGAATTCGAATCGGCGGCCTGCGGCAAGGTGCCCTGCGGGTTCTCGCGAGTTGTGTCGGTTTGCATGGGGGGGTGTCTCCACATTCTCTATGTTTGTTTGGGCACCATCACGGTGCCCACCGTTCTGTCCTGAAGCACTACAACCGACGGATGTCGGGCATAACAACTTCGGGACAGTAGGAAAAAGGCTAATGAGGCCGTCCTTGCCGAAGTTTTGGTACGAGCCTGGGCTCGCAACCGGATTCCTTTCGGGGGTGTCAGTCATGACTGCAACACCCGTACCGTTTTCGCCGCTCTGGCCTGAAAAAAACGGTGCCATCCGCCAGTGCGGTTTGGGCTTGTAAGTTGACGCTTGGTTCAACCATAAACAGGCAATAAAGCGCTTGAGTTTCTGGTCTGAAATGTGGTTGGGCTTTTTAGTCAAAACCCTACATGTAGGGTTTTTTTGGCGCCGTGGTACAAGATAATGCGTTTCGGGGGACGATTGCAACGCACTACCTGTGGATAAACCTGTGCGTAAATTGTGTGTGAAAGAGGGAATCGGCGTGTAGGCCGCGACCTAGCTGGATCGAAGCTTTTTTCAGCGATTTTCAACGGGTGAAAACGCCAGACCAGATTTTTAAGGGCGCGAACCCTACCACAAAAAACCGGGTTGTCCGAACGCATTTACCGGCTTGTGTTCTCGGCGGGCGGCGTTTATACAATCGGCCAGCATGTATACCTGTTTATCCCCCCGAATCATTACAAAAAGACGGGCGGATCCTTCCTTAATTAGCGTTTTGGCAAGCAGAGGTCACCCGTGGAGCAAGAAGCCTGGCAGGTATTGATTGTGGAGGACGACCAGCGACTGGCCGAACTGACCCGCGATTACCTGGAAGCCAATGGCCTGCGCGTATCGATTGAAGGTGATGGGGCGTTGGCGGCGGCGCGCATCATCAAGGAGCAACCGGACCTGGTGATTCTCGACCTGATGCTCCCCGGTGAAGATGGCCTGAGCATTTGCCGCAAGGTCCGCGCCCGTTACGAGGGGTCGATCCTGATGCTCACCGCCCGTACCGACGACACCGACCAGATCCTCGGCCTCGACCTGGGCGCCGACGATTATGTGTGCAAACCGGTGCGTCCACGCCTGTTGCTGGCGCGTATCCAGGCCTTGTTACGGCGTAGCGAAGCGCCCGAGGTCGCCCCGGAAAAACAACGGCGCCTGCAGTTTGGTCCGCTGGTGGTGGACAACGCCTTGCGCGAAGCGTGGTTGCAGGGCAATGGCATCGAACTGACCAGCGCCGAATTCGACCTGCTGTGGCTGCTGGTGGCCAACGCCGGGCGCATTCTGTCCCGGGAGGAAATCTTCACCGCGTTGCGCGGCATCGGCTACGACGGCCAGGACCGTTCCATCGATGTGCGGATCTCGCGTATCCGGCCGAAGATCGGTGATGACCCTGAGCACCCGCGCCTGATCAAGACGGTGCGCAGCAAAGGGTATCTGTTTGTTCCCGAAGCCTGTGTAGACCCGACATTGTGAACTCGATCTTCCTGCGCATTTATGGCGGCATGTGCGCCGCGCTGATTCTGGTGGCGGTGCTGGGCGTGCTGGCCATCCACCTGCTCAACCAGGTGCGTAGCGAGCAGTACCGCGAGCGCCTGGCCCACGGTACGTTTGCGCTGATGGCCGACAACCTGCAACCGATGAACCAGACTGAGCGCCATCGGGCCTTGCTGGTCTGGGAGCGGTTGCTCGGCATCCCGCTGGCGCTGAAAACCTTCAACGAAACCGATCTGGACCTGACCCAGCGCACCCGCGTTCTGCGCGGCCAGGCCTTGGTGGAACAGACCGGGCCGCACGCGGCAAAGGTGTATCGGTTGGTCAGCGACCAGGAACAGTTGGTCCTGACGGGCGAGGTGCAGCAAATCAGCGAGCAACTGGCCCGGGCGACGATCTACCTGTTGGCCGACGAACTGGTGCGCTCGCCTGTGGCGGATCAGCCCAGGCACCTGGCGAAATTAAAAGAGGAAAAGGGCTTCGGTTTCGACCTGCGGCTGGTCACGGTCGACGAGGCGGACATGGACGAAGACCAGCGCCGTCGTGTGTCCGAGGGTGACACCGTGATGGCGCTGGGCAAGGGCGGCGATTCGATCCGCGTGTTTGCCGGCATGGTTGGCACACCATGGGTGCTGGAAATCGGCCCGCTGTATCAGATGAATCCTTATCCGCCGGAGTGGCTGGTGCTGATTGCCGTCCTCGGGCTGACGCTGATCGGCTTGATCGTTTACCTGCTGGTGCGGCAACTGGAGCGGCGCTTGCGGGGACTGGAATCTGCCGCCACGCGTATCGCCCAGGGCAGCCTGGAAACCCGTGTGCCGGCACGCGGTGCCGACTCGGTGGGGCGCCTGGCTTCGGCGTTCAACGCCATGGCCGAGCACTTGCAGCAGTTGCTGGCAATCCAGCGTGAGCTGGTACGCGCGGTGTCCCACGAGTTGCGTACACCGGTGGCGCGACTGCGGTTCGGCCTGGAAATGATTGGCACGGCCACTACGCCACAAGCTCTGGAAAAATATTGCGAGGGCATGGATCACGACATCGAGGACCTCGATCGGCTGGTGGACGAGATGCTGACCTACGCGCGGCTGGAGCAGGGGTCGCCGGCGTTGAACTTCCAGCGCATCGACCTGGATGCCTTGGTCAATCAAGTCATCGAAGAGCTGGCGCCCTTGCGAGTCGATGTCACGGTGCAACGGGGTTTATGCCTGTCGGCCGCCGACTGTGATGACGCCTGGGTCGAAGCCGAACCGCGCTACTTGCACCGGGCGATCCAGAACCTGGTCACCAATGCCATGCGCCACGCGCACTCCCGGGTGACCATCAGTTATCAGGTGGGCCAGCAGCGTTGTCGCGTGGACATCGAGGATGACGGGCCGGGTGTACCGGAGTTGGCGTGGGAGAAAATCTTCACGCCGTTTCTGCGCCTTGATGACAGCCGCACTCGCGCGTCGGGCGGGCATGGCTTGGGGTTGTCGATCGTGCGAAGGATCATCCATTGGCACGACGGACGTGCGCTGATCGGCAAGAGCAAAAGCCTGGGGGGGGCGTGTTTCAGTTTGAGCTGGCCGAGGAATCAAGAGAAACGCTGAGTCTCGCGGTGAATGTGCTGCCGCCATCGCGAGCACAGGGGATTTTGCCCGCCTATCCCTTGTAGGAGCGAGCTTGCTCGCGATGAGGCCCCAACAAACAGCGAAAACCTCAGGCTTGGATACTGACCAGACTCAACAACTGCCCATCCTCGACCGCAAACTGCGCATCCAGCTCGGTGCCGTTGCGCCATTCGCTGGACAAGTCTGCAAGCAATCGCAGCCTGATGTGGCCATCTTCAGTCCATTCCAGCACTTCGGCATGCTCGAAATAAAAGCGCTGCTGAACGATCGGATAGAGCGCCTTGAACAGGCTTTCCTTGACCGAGAAGGTCAGTGTCACCCACAACGCCATTTGATCCCGGGGACCGGCCGCCATCCGCTGTAGCTCCGCCGGGATGAGGATTTCCCCGGCCAGGCGTTCGGCCCGTTCGGCGTTGAGCAGGTTTTCCAGGTCCATACCCAAACCGCGCCAATGACGTTTGTTCGCGACGATGGCGGCGGCACGACCGGCGCTGTGGGTGATCGAACCGGCGATATGGCCGGGCCAGATCGGGGCCCGGTCTTCGCCAATGGCTGGAATGAAACTCAGGCCTTCCAGGCGCTGCAGCGCGGCCCGGGCGCACACCCGTCCGGCGAGAAACTCCGCCTGCCGTTTGGCCACCGAGCGTTGGATCGTCGTCGGGGCTTCGATGGCGCTGCGGTGGAAATCATCCAGAGCCAGTTGTGAACTGTCGAAGTGGGTACTCAACAGGACCGTGTCGGGCAGCACGAACGGCAGCGGCCAATGGTCATCGAGCGGGGTGCAGCAGGCGGGCAGGGCGGGGGCAGAGTTCATGTCGGGCATTTTGCCGGGTTGCCTTGGGGCTGGGTAGTGCAAAGGTTGAGATCGGCGGTGTCGCTTTCGCGAGCAGGCTCGCCCCCCTCGGGACTTTCGGGGGGTACTTATCCAATGTGAGGCGGTTCAGCCGAGGTTCAGAGTGCGTTCAGGGGGAGTTCAGGGCCGGTTACGTAACCTTGCCTCGTACCCAAAACCCATACGGCACATAAGGAACTTCACCATGACCGGATTCAAAAAACTGCTGTTGGCATTCACTGTTCTCGGCGCAAGCACGACGGCTTTCGCCTCCAACGACAACTTCGCCAGCCTGACGCTTGGGCAGACCAGCGACAAGGTCAAAAAATCTCACGCCCTGAACGATAACCTCGACCACCCGAACACCGACGGTGTCATCAATAAGGACGCCACCTGGGGTGTGCGTCTGGGTCAGCAAAACAGTCAGGGCCGTTACTACGCCACGTACGACAATGTGTCGGGCTCGCACAACGGCATTAAACTGCGACAGGAAAATCTGTTGGGCAGCTACGATCTGTTCTATCCGGTGGGCGGCAGCACCAAGCTGTTCGGTGGTGCCACGGCCGGCCTGACCAAATTGACCCAGGAGTCGTCCGGTTTCAGCCGCGACAGCGACATCGGCTACGCCATCGGCGGGCAGGTAGGGGTCTTGCAACAGGTTTCGCAAAACACCTCGGTTGAACTGGGTTACCGTTACCTGCGCAGCAATGCGAGTACCGAAATGAGCGAGCGCGGCGGCAGCAAACAGGGATCGCTGGACTTGACCAGCAGTGCCCAGACTTACCTGTCTGCCAACTACGCTTTCTGAAGCGGTTCGCCTGAGTACCCTGTGGGGCTAGCCTGCTAGCGCCCACAGAGGGTTGTCTGGAGATGTTGATTTGCCCGGGAGAGCGTTATGAAACTGCTGGTCGTCGAAGATGAAGCGCTGTTGCGCCATCACCTGCAAACCCGCCTGGCGGAGAGCGGCCACGTGGTCGAGTCCGTGGCCAATGCCGAGGAGGCGCTGTATCAAACCGCGCAGTTCAATTTTGATCTGGCGGTGATCGACCTCGGTCTGCCGGGGATGAGCGGGCTCGACCTGATCCGTCAGTTGCGGTCGACCGGCAAGAGCTTTCCGATCCTGATCCTCACCGCCCGCGGCAACTGGCAGGACAAAGTTGAAGGCCTGGCCGCCGGGGCCGACGATTACGTGGTCAAACCGTTCCAGTTCGAAGAACTCGACGCGAGGCTCAATGCCTTGCTGCGTCGTTCCAGCGGGTTCACCCAGTCGACCATCGTCGCTGGTCCATTGTTGCTCGACCTCAATCGCAAGCAGGCCTCTCTCGATGAGCAACCGCTGGCACTAACGGCGTATGAGTACCGCATCCTCGAATACCTGATGCGCCATCACCAGCAAGTGGTACCCAAGGACCGCTTGATGGAGCAACTGTACCCGGACGACGGCGAGCGTGATCCGAACGTGATCGAAGTGCTGGTCGGTCGTCTGCGTCGAAAACTGGAAGGTCCGGGAGGCTTCAAACCGATCGAGACCGTGCGCGGCCTCGGCTACCTGTTCAATGAGCGCTGCACTTGATCCGCTCGCTTCGCATTCGCTTGATGCTCGCCGCCACGATCCTGGCGGTGTTGTTCATGCTGGCGTTGTTGCCGGCGATGCAGGGCGCGTTCAGCCTGGCCTTGCAGGATTCCATCGAGCAGCGCCTGGCGTCGGACGTCACCACGTTAATTTCCGCCGCCCGGGTGGAGAACAACAGCCTGATGATGCCGGCGCAATTGCCCGACGAGCGTTACAACCTCACCGACAGCCGCCTGCTCGGCTACATCTATGACCGCGATGGGCATCTGGTCTGGCGTTCCAGGGCCACGCAGGAAGAGCACATCAACTACAAGCCGCGTTATGACGGGCGTGGTAACGAGTTCGCGCGGATCAGCGAAGCCAATGGCCAGGAGTTCTTCGTCTATGACGTCGAGATCAAACTGATTGGCGGAAAAAGTGCGGCATTCAGCATCGTGGCGCTGCAACCGGTGCGTGAATACGAAACCACCCTTGAAGGTCTGCGCGAAAATCTCTACCTGGGCTTCGGCGCAGCGTTGCTGGTGTTACTGGCCTTGCTGTGGGGCGGTCTGACCTGGGGCTTGAAGGCGTTGAGCCGCTTGAGTCAGGAGCTGGACCAGATCGAGGGCGGCACCCGCGAGAGCCTCAGCGAGGAGCATCCCCGGGAACTGCTGCGCCTGACCGGCTCCCTGAACCGCTTGCTGCACAGCGAGCGCGAGCAGCGCAGTCGCTACCGTGATTCCCTTGATGACCTGGCCCACAGCCTGAAAACCCCGTTGGCAGTGCTGCAAGGTGTCAGCGAGGACATGGTGCAACGCCCTGAAAATCGTGAGCAGGCCTGGGTGCTGCAAACCCAGATCGAACGCATGAGCCAGCAGATCAGCTATCAACTGCAACGCGCGAGTCTGCGTAAAAGCGGTCTGGTGCGGCATCAGGTACGTCTGCGGCCGGTGTTGCAAAGCCTGTGCGACACGCTGGACAAGGTTTACCGCGACAAGCGTGTGCGGGTTGCTTTCGATCTGCCGGACGATTGTCATGTGCCGATCGAGCAGGGCGCGTTGCTGGAGATGATGGGTAATCTGCTGGAAAACGCGTATCGGCTGTGCCTCGGCGAGATCCGGATCAGCGTGCGCGAAATTCCCCGTGGCATCGAGTTGTGCGTCGAAGACGATGGTCCTGGCGTGCCCGCGGACCAGCGTGCACGAATCCTCCAGCGCGGCGAGCGTCTGGATCGTCAACATCCGGGGCAGGGCATCGGCCTGGCGGTGGTCAAAGACATCATCGAGAGTTACAACGCCAAACTGACGCTGGGGGACTCACCCATGGGCGGGGCGGCGTTCAGGATTCACTTTTCGGTGGTTTAGGTATTGGCTTTGCTGGCCCCATCGCGAGCAAGCTCGCTCCTACAGTGAAGGGCTGACCCGGTCCAATGTAGGAGCGAGCTTGCTCGCGATGAGGCCAGTGAATTCACCGTCAATTCTCCTGGTCGCGATACGCACCGGGTGTCAGCCCGGTCCATTTCTTGAACGCCCGGTGAAACGCCGAGGGCTCGGAAAACCCCAATTGCTCGGCGATCTGTTGCAACGACAGGTCGGCGCGGCTCAGGTGATAAATCGCGATGTCCCGGCGCAGCTGATCCTTCAATTCCTGAAAACTCGAACCCTCCTCACGCAAATGCCGGCGCAAGGTCTGCGGGCTGATGTGCAGTTGCGCGGCCACGGCCTCCAGGTCTGGCCAGCGCGAGTTGTCGCGGCTGAGCAAACGGCGCAAACGGCTGCTCAGGCTGTCGCCGTCGTCCGGGCGCGATAACAGATTGGCGGGTGAGCGTTCGAGGAAATGCTTGAGCGTGCGCTCGTCCTGCAACAGCGGCATGTTCAGGTAACGACTGTGGAACAACAGGCTGCTCTGGGCGGTGGTGCTCTTTTCTGCGCAAAAGGTCAGCGGGCAGGAGAACAGCAAATCGTACTCGGCGCCGTGCTCCGGCCTCGGATAGCTGAACGTGGCCTGCTCCAGGCGGATGCGCTGGCCGATCAGCCAGCTGCCGAAGCGATGCCAGATCACCAGCAGGCTCTCGGTCAGGAAATGATCCGGATCCCACAATGCCCCGTCGTCCAGGCTCAGTCGGACCCATTCGTCCTCGTGGGTCAGGCTCAGGCGCGGTGCCCCGGGGAATAGGCTATAAAATAATAAGCCTCGATTGAGCGCCTTCTCCAGATTGCGACAGTGGATCACGGCATGGCACATCATCGCGAAACTGCCCGGTTTGCTCGGCGCTTGCCCGAAACCCAGGTATTCATCGTCCAGCGCCAGCCAAAGTGCCTGGATCAATTGGGTGAATTGCTCCGGCGCGATGCGTGCGCGGGGCTCGTCGAGCAGCTCGCTGCTGATCCCCAATTGCTGCAGCAGACTCGAATAGTCGTAGCCACGTCGGCGCGCACCACCAAGTACGGCGCGGGCGAAATGACTGGCGATGGTGCGTTCACGCATAGCGAGCAGATCCGTCTGTTGAACGACCGATGGTAGCTGCGGGGTGTTGCGAAGAACAAGGCGGATTTCCGCCAACTCGCAGGACAGTTTTTGATGCAAGGGCGGAATTCCGCCATGCGCCAGCGACTGGCGGGCAACGCCAGAAATCCTGTAGCCCTTGATGGCAGCAGGCTTGCAGCCGATTTATGCAAGGTGGCACGAGCCTTGCGATACAACGAGCAGATGTCTGCCGCCGTGCAGCTCGAAAAACAAATCCCTCCAGTGCAGGAGGGTTCGCAATTCAGATGTCGCGGACAACAGATGGATGTTGTCACTGACACTCTTGAGGAACTTTGCAATGACGACTCGTCAGCCACTGTACAAATCCCTGTATTTCCAGGTGATTGTTGCAATTGTCATCGGTATCGCGCTCGGTCACTTCTACCCACAGCTCGGTGTGGCCGTTAAGCCGCTGGGTGACGGGTTCATCAAGCTGATCAAAATGATCATCGCCCCGATCATCTTCTGTACCGTCGTCAGCGGTATCGCCGGTATGCAGGACATGAAAGCGGTTGGCAAGACCGGTGGCTATGCGTTGCTCTATTTCGAGATCGTTTCGACCATCGCCCTGCTGGTTGGCCTGATCGTCGTCAACATCGTGCAACCAGGCAATGGCATGCACATCGACGTCACCACCCTCGATGCCTCCAAAGTTGCCGCTTATGTGGCGGCCGGCGCTGACCAAAGCGTCGTCGGCTTCCTGCTGAACGTGATCCCGACCACCATCGTCGGCGCCTTCGCCACCGGTGACATCCTGCAAGTGCTGATGTTCTCGGTGATCTTCGGTTTCGCCCTGCATCGCCTGGGTGCCTACGGCCGGCCGCTGCTGGACTTCATCGATCGCTTCGCGCACGTGATGTTCAACATCATCAACATGATCATGAAGCTCGCGCCTATCGGTGCCTTCGGTGCCATGGCGTTCACCATCGGTGCCTACGGTGTCGGTTCGCTGGTGCAACTGGGTCAGTTGATGGCCTGCTTCTACATCACTTGCGTGCTGTTCATCCTGATCGTGCTGGGTTCCATCGCCCGCCTGCACGGCTTCAGCGTGCTGAAGATGATTCGCTACATCCGTGAAGAGCTGCTGATCGTGCTGGGTACTTCCTCTTCGGAGTCGGTGCTGCCACGCATGCTGATCAAGATGGAGCGTCTGGGTGCGCAGAAATCCGTCGTGGGTCTGGTGATCCCGACGGGTTACTCGTTCAACCTCGACGGCACGGCGATCTACCTGACCATGGCCGCGGTGTTCATTGCCCAGGCCACCGATACCCACATGGACATCACGCACCAGATCACCTTGCTGGTGGTGTTGCTGCTGTCGTCCAAAGGCGCTGCGGGCGTGACCGGTAGCGGTTTCATCGTGCTGGCTGCCACCCTGTCCGCCGTGGGCCACCTGCCGGTTGCCGGCCTGGCGCTGATCCTCGGCATCGACCGCTTCATGTCTGAAGCCCGTGCCCTGACCAACCTGATCGGCAACGCTGTTGCAACGATCGTTGTGGCCAAGTGGGTCAAGGAACTGGACACCGACGTGCTGCAAGCCGAGCTGGCTTCTGGCGGTCGCGGCATTGCCGACGAGCCTAAAGACGATGTTCTGGGCCATGTCGAAACGGCAACCCCGACAAGCGCCAAGTAAGCCTTGTCCTGATGAAAAACCCGCCTCGGCGGGTTTTTTCATGCCCGGCGTTTGAGCGCAACGGTCAGCACAACTGACGCATACGGTGATTGCTGCAATGCCATCGGCTGCCTAGTCTGAGCGCATCGTTAAGGGAGAACGCACATGCTCGGTCCGTTGGCATCACTCAAGATTCTGGATTTCTCGACATTGCTGCCGGGGCCGTTCGCCTCACTGTTGCTGGCAGACATGGGCGCTGAAGTGTTGCGTATCGAGTCCCCGACCCGCATGGATTTGCTGCGCGTGTTGCCGCCACACGATCAGGGCGTGTCGGCCAGCCATGCCTACCTCAACCGCAACAAGCGCAGCCTCGCGCTGGACCTCAAGCAACCTGAAGCGCTGGAGCTGATCAAGCACCTGTTGCAGGACTACGACATTGTGCTGGAGCAATTCCGTCCGGGTGTCATGGAACGTCTGGGGCTGGGGTATGAAGCGTTGAAGGCGATCAACCCGAAACTGATCTATGTGTCGATCACCGGTTACGGCCAGACCGGTCCCTACAAGGACCGCGCCGGGCATGACATCAACTACCTGGCGTTGGCCGGTCTGGCGAGCTACACCGGTCGCGCCAACAGTGGCCCGCTGCCCTTGGGCATGCAGGTAGCAGATATCGCCGGTGGCTCGCTGCACGGGGTGATAGGCCTGCTGGCGGCGGTGATCGCCCGGCAACAAACCGGGCAAGGCCAGCAGCTGGATGTGAGCATGACCGATTGCGCATTCAGCCTGAATGCCATGGCCGCTGCCGGGCACCTGGCCTGCGGTGTAGAGCCGGGGCCGGAAGACCAGGTGCTCAATGGGGGCAGTTTCTACGACTATTACCGCTCGCGGGATGGGCGGTGGTTGTCGGTGGGCAGTCTGGAGCCGCCGTTCATGAAACAGTTGTGTACGGCGCTGGGGCTGGAGGCGTTGGCTCATCTCGGATTGTCACCTCAACCGTCGCAGCGGAAGACGCTCAAGGACGCGCTGAAACTCGAGTTCGAGAAACACGATTTTGCCGACCTGTGTGCGCTGTTTGCCGAGCTGGATGCGTGTGTCGAGCCCGTATTGAAGTTGGGCGAAGCGCTGCGTCATCCGCAACTTGAGGCTCGGCAGTTGGTGACACAAGTACCTCGGGGCGATGGTTCGAGTCAGGCGCAGATGGCGTGTCCGTTGAAGTTTTCAGCGGGGTTGCCTGAGCCGAAGCATGTTGGCGCGGCGCTCGGTCAGCATACCGATCAGGTGTTGGGGGAGTTGGGACTCAGTGCTGAGCGGATAGAGGCATTGCGGCGGGCCAAAGTGATTCTTTAGTGTCTGATAAACCGCCATCGCCAGCAGGCTGGCTCCCACAATGGTTCTATGGTGGACCGATGATCCCCTGTGGGAGCCAGCCTGCTGGCGATGGGGCCAGTGCAGTCACAAAAAACGGGGGTGTCAGAAATTTTGTGTTCGGGCATAACATGAGTAAGAGGTGCATGTATGCCAACCAAAAAGAAACCCGCGTTGCGAGAACTACCGAAAATCCCGAAAGAGCTGCTCGAGCAATTCACCGATGGACCGATGACCGCTGAAGCCATTGAGGACGCCTCTGCGGCGTTCAAGAAGGCTTTGATCGAGCGAGCCCTCAGTGCTGAGCTTGG
>NZ_FYDY01000042.1:0-37501 GCF_900187435.1 Pseudomonas sp. Irchel s3b5 | reverse complement strand
TCCCATCCCGAACTCAGCAGTGAAACGATGCATCGCCGATGGTAGTGTGGGGTTTCCCCATGTGAGAGTAGGTCATCGTCAAGATTAAATTCCGAAACCCCAATTGCGAAAGCAGTTGGGGTTTTGTCTTTAAAGTAGAAACATCAAGAATTCGCTGACACGTCGTTACGGACGGGTCCGCACACAGAATTTCTTGACGACCATAGAGCATTGGAACCACCTGATCCCATCCCGAACTCAGCAGTGAAACGATGCATCGCCGATGGTAGTGTGGGGTTTCCCCATGTGAGAGTAGGTCATCGTCAAGATTGAATTCCGAGACCCCTGTCTGCTAACGCAGACAGGGGTTTTGTCATTCTGGGGCCAGAAAAGCCGTAGACGTAAAAAAGCCAGCCTCTGAACCCAGGGGCTGGCTTTTTTATAGGTACGAACAATGGAGCTTATTGTCGTAGCCTCAGAAACGAAGGCGGCGCAGTGCTCACTGTCACTCCAGTTCGTATTCATGCGCAAACGTGAGAGCGGGGGAATCAATTTACTGGCAGGACATAACAATGGAGGGCTCTGAAGTTTAACTCGAAGCGTTTTTTGCCTGATCTTCCGAGCTGTTGAGATAGCGTGTGATGACTTCAACCGCACGATTGAGGTGATGCTCAAGTAACTTCACCGAGCGTTCGAAATCCCTGTCTTCGGCAGCCTGCAATAGTGCCCGGTGATCATCCTGGGATAGTTTGCCCAACCCCATGGCTTCCAGATTGAAACGCAGGAAACGCTCCTCTTCATTCAACCCGTCTTCGACCAGTTTCAACAGGCGGCGATTGGGAGCCCGGCAGTAAAGCTTCATATGGAAGAGTCGATTGAGCCGGCCGATCTCCGTGTAGTCGTGCTCGACCTCCAGTGCGTCAATGTATCGTCGAGCCTGTTCAATGTCCTCGTCCTCAAGCAGCGGAATGGAGAGGCGCAAGGCTTGCGATTCCAGCAGGATTCGCAGCGCGTAGGTCTCCACGGCATCACCCTGGACCAACGGTGCGACGATAGCGCCTTTATGAGCGATCACGCTGAGCAGGGCTTGTGCTTCTAGCTGACGCAAGGCTTCGCGAACGGGCATGCGGCTGACACCGAACAGATCGGCAAGATCCTGCTGTCGCAGGGCAGTACCACAGGGAATGCGCCCGTCGAGTATCGCCGAGCGCAGGGTTTGTTCGATCACCGAGCGTGCCAGATGTGAAGGAATCGGCCCGTTGACCTTGATACTGCTGAGAGGGTTGGGCTTCTTTGTCACAACAACGCACCCTGATTAACAAATTGTTTTGGATCCAAAGGACACTAGTGACTGCTTGGTGGCTTGTCAAACAGGCGTCCATTGCCTTGATTACAGTTTAGCGCGGCGCCGATGATCTCATCGTGCCATTGTTTTTTTCGGGTCTAACCTTCACCATTCAAGAGACTCCCTCCTGCCCACCCTGGATGTCTCGCATTGGCGGTACGTTTACCGATCCCCCGGATTTTAAGCTGGTTGTGCAGCGCACTGCTGCTGGCTGCTGCGATGCTGGGCAACCTGAGCGCCGACTGGGATTTTTCCGTGATCAGCCGGCGAGCGCAGGCATTGTACGGACCTCTGGGCGAAGGTCAGCAGCGCATCAACGATTGGCAGTATTTGTTGGCCAGCCAGAAGCAGATCGGTGAGCTGGCACAACTCAATGTCGTTAACCGCTTCTTCAACAAACAGGTGCGGTACGTCGAAGACATCGACCTGTGGCACGAGGTCGACTACTGGGAAACGCCGATCGAAGCACTGTGGAAGGGCGCCGGCGATTGTGAAGACTACGCTATAGCCAAGTACTTCAGCCTGCGCCATCTCGGCGTACCCAGTGAAAAATTGCGCATTACATACGTCAAGGCACTGACCCAAAACCGTGCGCACATGGTGCTGACCTACTATTCAACCCCGGAGGCCGTGCCGCTGGTGCTGGACATCTTGATCGACGCCATCAAACCGGCCAGCCAACGAACGGATTTGCTGCCAGTCTACTCTTTCAATGCTGAAGGATTGTGGCTACCGGGCACCAAGGGAAACAAGAAGGTCGGTGATACCAAACGCCTGTCGCGCTGGCAGGATGTGTTGAAAAAAATGCAGGCCGAAGGTTTCCCGGTCGAGACGACTCACTAGGAGCATGCGTTCAGATGTCATTGTTCAAACAGCTGTTGATAGCTATCTGTCTGTTCCTGGTCGTTGCCTTCACCGGCAGCTTCATGGTCAGTCTGGAGAGCTCGCGCACTCAGTACGTCAATCAGTTGCGCTCCCACGCCCAGGATGCAGCGACAGCCCTGGCGCTGTCACTGACGCCGAACATCGACGATCCGGCGATGGTCGAGTTGCTGGTCAGTTCGATTTTCGACAGCGGTTACTACGCGAGTATTCGTGTGATCGACGTCAAGACCGATCAGCCTTTGGTCGAGCGCACGGGTATCCCGGCAGTCACTAACGTACCGGAGTGGTTCGTCAAACTGATCGGCCTGGAGCCGGCCGGTGGCGATGCGATCGTCAGTCGTGGCTGGGAGCAGGCGGCGCGGGTCGAGGTGGTCAGCCACCCGATGTTCGCAGTTGCCAAATTGTGGCAAAGCGCATTGGGTAGCCTTGGATGGTTGCTGCTGTGCGGTGCGGTCAGTGCCGGGCTCGGCGCGCTATTGCTGCGCCAGCAATTGAGGCCGCTCGATTACATGGTCCAGCAATCCCACGCCATTGCGCGGCGGGAGTTTCTCAGCCTGCCGGAGCTGCCGCGCACCCCCGAATTGCGGCGGGTGGTGCAGGCCATGAACCAAATGGTCGAGAAGCTCAAAGCGCTGTTCCAGGAGCAGGCCGAGCGCAGTGAAAAACTGCGGGCCGAGTCCTATCAGGATACGTTGACCGGGTTGGCCAATCGGCGTTATTTCGAGATCCAACTGAATGCGCGGGTGAGCAATCCGGAACAGGCCAGCTCCGGTTATCTGCTGCTGTTGCGGGTCAAGGACCTGGCGGGCCTCAACCAGCGTCTCGGTGGTCAGCGCACCGATGAGGTGCTCAAAGCGGTCGGTGAGCAACTCTCTCGCGAGTGCGCCAAATACCCGGAAACCCAGAACCTTGTGACCCGTATCCGCGGCGGCGAATTTGCCGTACTGGCGCCGGGCCTGGTACGCGAAGAAGCACTGCATCTTGCACAAAATCTCGACACTGCCTTGGCCAGTCTTCACGCCACCGGAGCCACGGATGTGGCGTCTGTTGCCTCAATTGGCCTGGCACCATTTGCTCACGGCGACTCACCGCAAGCCGTGCTCAGCCTCGGCGATCAGGCGCTGGCTCAGGCTGAAAGCCAGGGTGAGCAGAACTGGGCATGCCTGGAACACAATCTATCGGCCAGCGTCGGCGACGATCACCATGCCTGGCACAGCATGCTCGATCAGGCGCTGACTCAGCGGCGTTTCGAGTTGTATTTCCAACCGGTCGTGGCGGCCCAGGACACGCAGCTGGTGCTGCATTACAAAGTGTTGTCGCGACTGCTCGACGAACACGGTCAGACCATCCCCGCCGGGCGTTTCCTGCCATGGCTGGAGCGCTTTGGTTGGACGGCCCGACTGGATCAGTTGATGCTCGAGCGGGTGCTTGAGCAAATGAGCGAACATGACCAGTCGCTGGCATTGAACCTCTCTTCGGCGACTCTCACCGACCCTCAGGCGCAGAACAAAGTCTTCGAGCTTCTGCGCACGCATTCCAACCTCGGTCCACGCTTGACCCTGGAAATCGGCGAAGAGCAATTGCCCGAGCAAGCGGTACTGGAACAACTGACCCGCCGTCTGCGCGAACTCGGTTTCTCATTGAGCCTGCAACGTTTTGGTGGGCGTTTCAGCATGATCGGCAACCTGGCGCGGTTGGGGCTGGCCTACTTGAAGATCGACGGCAGCTACATACGGGCGATTGACCTAGAGAGTGACAAGCGTCTGTTCATCGAGGCGATTCAGCGGGCCGCACACAGCATTGATTTGCCGCTGATTGCCGAACGGGTCGAGACGGAAGGCGAGTTGTCGGTGATTCGCGAAATGGGGTTGTATGGGGTTCAGGGGCAGTTGTTTGGTGAGCCCAAGCCCTGGCAGTAAGTCGCTACATCTGGTGGTCGGTCATACAGCCCAACTGGAGAAATGGATGCTTTATTCAACCCGCATAGTTTTTATTCACGGACTGATTGGCCCACTCAATAAAACCTTTTTGATGGATGGAGCGCAGTCTACGCAAATGCTCGCTCCAGACATGCTCGGCTACGGCTCCTTGGCCGAAGTCGATCCTGCAATGATTAGCCTGGATGCCCAAGTCGAGTATCTGCACAAGGAAATCGATGCAGTCTCTGCAACACATGACCGTTGGTACCTCGTAGGGCATTCGGTCGGTGGTGCAATTGCTGCACTTTTTGCCGCGACATACCCAGATCGCGTGGAAGCCGTGATAAGTGTTGAAGGCAACTTCACATTAGATGACGCTTTTTGGTCACAAAAGCTGGCAAAGATGCCTCTTGAAGAAGTCCAAGCCAAACTGATGGAAGACCGTTCAGAACCCGAGAAATGGCTACATGGCGCTGGAGTAAAACCCACCGAGGCAACCTTGTTGGCGGCTGCAACCTGTCTTTCGTTTCAGCCGGCAAGCACACTTCAGCAAATGGCAGCTTCAGTCGTTGATATCACGGGCAACCCTGCCTACCTGAAAGGAATCGAAAGCTGGGTTGATAACATTCCGCTCCATCTTATTGCAGGCGAGCGATCAGCCAAGGGATGGCACATTCCGGCCTGGGTCAAAGAGAAGGCCGCGTCATATCGAGAAATGAAAAACTGTGGACACCTGATGATGCTTGAGGATGCCCACCAATTTTCATCCGCTATATCCGCCATCATCGAAAAAAGCTAAAGCTTCTTTGAATCGGCAGTAGCCTAGAGACTTCTTGGGCTGACTTGTTTTTTGGTGTCTCGCTCAAACTTTAAGTTGTGATGTAACACTGGAAATAATGTGTTGCAATAACTCTACTTGGGCTTGTTTTTAATTGTTTCTACAGTGCCACTAATGCAGTGGCATATTAATTAATTTCTCCATGTTGGCGAACTTTCAGAAGCGTCCTACATTTTTCGTGTTCTGTTTTTGTCATGCTTTGTCGCGGCTTCGGCCACCGGGAACAAGCGCAGTTGAAATCCAACTGATATATGACCGTACTTCTATAAAGGCCATGGATGTCCTACTCAGGCAAACTTTCCGCTCATTACCTTGCGCTCGCAAAAAATCCTGTTTCCGATGAGCATTTTGCGGGTGAGGACGTTCGTTTTTCAAACGAGTTTGAGGCATTGGAATGTGAGTTGGCTAAGGCAAGCTCCATGCACGAGACCGGTCAGGTTGACTGGTTGAAAGTATGCGAAAACAGCGAAAAGTTGTTGCGCACTCAGTCGAAGGATTTGCGGGTTGGCGTCTGGTTGACCTGGGCGTTATACCAGCGTGAATCGTTCCAGGGGCTGTCGGCTGGGCTCGGTTTGCTGCACTACCTTTGCGAGCATCATTGGGTGGATGTTCTCCCCGAAAAATCCCGAACCCGTTCCGCGGCGATCAGTTGGTTGCTCCCGCGTCTTGAACAGGTGTTGAACGAAAACGTGGCAGTAAAAGAGCAACTGCCACTGTTCCGGCGTTTGGTAGAACATCTGGAAGGCCTTGATGCGGCCTGCACCAAGCATCTGGGCGACGATGCACCGCTGCTGCTGCCGGCTTCTCGCCGCCTCAAGACAATGGTCCAACGCGCTGCTGACAACTCCTCGGAGCCTGGCGTGATGGAAGTCGCGGTGGCCCAAGTCAAGCAGGCTGCGGCGCAGTTGTTTATGCCAGGGGCAATTATCGATAACGAGAAAGAGGCTCACAAGGCCCTGCGAGCGCAACAGGAAAATGCCCGTCCGTTGTGTGCATGGTGGCTCAAACAGAAAGCCACCGATCTACGCGCTCTGCGCCTCAATCGAACAATGCTGTGGTTGCCGATCGATACAGTGCCTGAGCGCAATGCAGAGCAAATAACCGTTCTACGCGGGTTACCGGCAGACAAGCTCAAGGAATATCAGGAGCGTTTCGGGCAGGCCAAGTACGCTGATCTGTTGGTGGACCTGGAAGCGAGTCTGGCGAAGGCACCCTTCTGGTTCGATGGCCAGCGGATGGCCTGGGAATGCTTGCAAGAATTAAATGCCGAAGGGGCAATGCGCGAGGTGGAAATTCACTTCGCACTTTTGATTCAGCGATTGCCCGGCATCATCGAATTACGGTTTCACGACGGCGCTCCCTTCGCCGATCCGGCCACCCGTGCCTGGGTCAGCGCCAGTGTCATGCCACATCTGCAACGCACCCAGTCACCGCACAAGGTCATCGTCAACGACACTCTGCCGGACTGGGAGCGGGCCTTGGAAGAGGTCATGCCAATCTTGCGCAAAGACGGCCTCAAGGTTGCGGTGCAATGCTTCAAACAAGGATTGCAGACCGCCCATGGCGGACGGGCGCGGTTCTTCTGGCAGTTTGCCATGGCGCGGCTTTGCTTCATGGCCAAAAAATACGAACTCGCAAAAACCCAACTTGAATCGCTCGACCAGGCACTACAAGGCTCAGGCCTACACGCCTGGGAACCCGCCCTCGCACTGGATGTGCTGCATTTGCTGCATGGCTGTTGTGAATTGTTACCGCAGAACCATGCAGTACGTGAATGCAAGGAAGAGGCGCATCGCAGGCTGTGCAATCTCGACCTCGAAGTAGTACTCGAATAGGTCCCTGGTCCCCATAACAGCAAGGAGAAAAGTCATGGCCAAAGAAGGCTCTGTCGCCCCCAAGGAACGCATCAATGTCACCTTCAGGCCCACCACAGGCGGTGCCCAGGAAGAGATTGAACTGCCACTGAAGCTACTGACCATCGGCGATTACACCCAGCGTGTGGATGAACGCAAGGTCGAAGAGCGCAAACCGATCAGCGTCGACAAAATGACCTTTGACGAAGTGCTCTCCAAGCAGGAGTTGAGACTGACGTTGAGCGTACCGAATCGCCTCCAGGAGGGGAGCGATATCGACGAACTCGCAATGAAACTGCAGATCAATTCGATGAAGGACTTCAACCCGGCAAGCGTGGTTCAGCAAGTACCAGAGCTGAGAAAACTGATGGAGTTACGCGATGCACTAGTGGCTCTCAAAGGTCCGTTAGGCAATGCCCCCGCATTCCGCAAAGCCATTGAAGACGTGCTTGCCACTGACGAGTCCCGTGATCGTGTACTCGTTGAGCTGGGCCTGAGCACCACAGTCCCGAATGCTTGAGTCTCCATCAGCCAAGGAAGCCAATTATGAGCACTAACACAGCGCATCAGCAGAGCAGCGAGATCGGTGAATACAGCATTCTTGACAGTATCATCGCCGAAACCCGCCTGACTCCGAATGATGAGGCCTACGATATCGCCAAGCGTGGTGTATCGGCATTTATCGAAGAATTGCTCAAGCCGCAGAACAGCGGCGAACAAGTCAAAAAAGCCATGGTTGACCGCATGATTGCCGAGATCGATGCGAAGCTCAGCCGTCAGATGGACGAGATACTGCATCACCCGGACTTCCAGTCATTAGAGTCGGCATGGCGTGGTTTGCAGTTGCTGGTCGACCGAACCAATTTTCGCGAAAACATCAAGATCGAAATTCTGAATGTCTCCAAGCAAGATCTGTTGGACGACTTCGAAGATTCACCGGAGGTCATGCAAGCCGGCCTGTACAAGCACATTTACACCGCTGAATACGGTCAGTTTGGTGGTCAGCCGTTTGGCGCGATCATCGCCAACTACTTCATGTCTCCAAGCTCGCCAGACGTGAAACTGATGCAGTACGTTCCTGGATTGCCCGCAGCAGGGGCTATGGGTGGTCGCGGATGGCATGGGCGGTCATACGGGAGGTGATATCGCCAGCCAGTTGATCGTCACCAGCCTCGCCGAATTGCCATTTCCCAATGATTTCGATGAACGCCTCAAAGGTATACGTCAGTGTCTGCACTGGCTCAACCGTCGTTTGGGGCAGGAGTTGACGGTCACTGCCGCGAGCAGGGACAGCATTATGGGGAGTACCGTGGTGGCATTGCTGGTGGAAGGCCATCGCGCAGCCTGCATCTGGGCGGGCGACAGTCGTTGCTATCTGCGGCGCGGGCAGCGGTTGTACCAGCTGTCCAGGGATCATTCGTTGCAGCAGCAATTGATCGATGAACAACGGATGAGTATCGCTCAGGCCCGTATACATCCGTCTGCCCAGGCGCTGACCCGTGCAGTTGGGGCAATGGAGCATCTGAGGCTGGATGTGCTCGAGCTGAAGGTGTACCCGGGCGATATGTTTTTGCTGTGCAGCGACGGGTTGTACCAAGAATTGAGCATTGAAACACTTAGTAGTGCCATGAGCCTGAGTACGCCACAGGTGGTGATGGAGCGGTTGTTCAAAGATGCATTGCGTGGTGCTGCTCGAGACAACCTGACTGCCGTGGTGATCCGTCAGTGAACCAACTCAAGTTGCCATTCGATGATGCTTCGCACTGCAAATCACAAACAAGTAGCCTGACTTACTTTGCCTTCTCCAGCTCAAGCAGGAGCGAACCTTCGTTATCGCCAACAAAGTCTCAGGTAGGGGAAATGCCGGAGGTGCTCGCAGGTCGTTATCGAATCGAGCGTTTGCTGGGGGCGGGCGGAATGGGCAGGGTTTATCGGGCAAGGGATTTGTTGGGCGAGCAATTCAATGATCCTGATCCATACATCGCCTTGAAAGTTCTCAGCGATGACTTTGCCGAATCACCGGACGCCAGCGCCTTGCTGTTCAGCGAATTTGCACTGACGCGGCGACTGCACCATGAAAACATTGTGCGCGTGCACAGCTTTGGAGTGGACACGGACTGTAAGCGCGCCTTTTTTACCATGGAACTCATGCGTGGTCTGACTTTGGACAAACTGCTCTGCGAGCGGCCACTCGGAATGCCGTGGAAAGAGTTGCGCTGCGTGGTGTTGTCGCTGCTCGATGCTCTAGCCAGTGCTCACGCTGCCGGTGTACTTCACGGCGACATAAAACCCGGCAACGTGATGCTCAGCGATGAACGTATACGCCTCTTTGACTTCGGCCTCGGTCAAGCGCAAGACGGAGAGTCATCCGGATTGCCCCATTTGAGCCGCGAGCGCTTCAGCGCATGGACGCCGACCTATGCCGCACCCGAACTGTTGGATGGTGAGTCGTTATCGGCCAGTGCGGACATCTACGGTGTTGCCTGTATGGTCTATGAGCTGGCGTGTGGGAGGCATCCATTTCATCGCTTGTCCTCGACCCTTGCTCGCGAGCAACGTTTGGATCGCCACCTTCAGGCGCCCAGGCATCTACCGTCGTATTGTTGGCCTGCCTTGCGCACAGCGCTGGCGTTACACGCGACTCAGCGCGTGATCAGCGCCAGTGAGCTGGCTGAAGCAATGCGCGTCAAACCGTCCTGGCTGCACAGACTAGCATTTCGCTAGCGCGATGTTCGTGACTTGGTAGTCATCATGCAAGAAAACAACTTCATCGTCTTCTAACGTAACGTGATAGTGGCGTTATCAGGCGAAGTCGATACACTGCCCCGGCCGTTCATTTTTCTCTTGAGGCTGTGCGCATGAAATTTCGTTTTCTGCTGTGGATGCTGGGGTTGTTGATGGGTAAGGCCAGCCGGTCCAATCCGGCGTTTCAGCAGCAGTTGGGTGACAAGGATCTGGTGTTTCAACTGCAGACCCAGGACGGGAAAGTGGCGCGGCAATTTCGGGTGAAAGATCAACGCATCACCAGTCAGTCCGGTGTACATGCCGAGCCTGCGTTCGCGATTGCCTTTAAAGATGCCGCGTATGGCTTCGCCACGATGCAGGCGAAGAACAAGCAGTTGGCGTTCATGACGGGGATTCAGGACAAGTCCATTCAGATCAAGGGTAACCCCGCGCTGGTGATCTGGTTCCAGGGGCTGACCAAGTATTTGAAACCGAAGAAGGCCAAGCCTAAGGCTTGAGGTTTTTAACTAGCCCCCGGGATTCTCGTCGCCGGAGGGGGCGCGGCTTCAGTTGTCCGATTCCGGAGGCTCGCGGTTAGCGATAGTTTGAGCCCGGTATGTCTTGTAGATCTGCTGGACTTCCGGGTTATCCAGGCTTTCGTAGGTGATGCCTTCCTTGTCCAGGCCATCCAGGCCTCTGATGCTGCTGATGGTCGCTGGCCACTCGTCCCGACTGGCGATATCGACTACGAACGGTTTCAGGTAATGATCGAGATGCCTCTCGCGAGGTTCTCGAATCTCGTCACTGAGTGCGCGCAGGTAGTCGTCTTTGGTTGATTTTGACCAGTCGATCGCGAACCCGGCCCGATAGCAGAGTTCCATGAAGACCAAGAGGATCGTGCGCCCATTGCCGTCGAGGAACGGGTGTGCGAACGCTAACTGGCCCATCACTTCGCCAGGGCGATCTCTGAAACGCTGATGGTTTGCCGCCAGCGCTAGCGCATAGTCGACGGACATCTTGATGGCGTTCGGGTGCTCAAAGACAGTGGCACGCGGATCGCCGTGCAAGCCTTTGAAGACTGCCAGATGAGGGACCAGTTCGTTCCGGTCTTTTCCTGCCCAGGGATAAAAGCCGGAGAAGAGGATTTCATGAACGTGGAGCACTGACTTGTAATCGATGGGGTTCTTTTTGGCCAAGTAGGCCAAAGCGTCTTCGATGCTCAGTTCGAATGCAAAATGCTCTGACTCTTTGACGTCAGTGGGATCTTTGAGCTGTAGCGAATTTTGAAGGTAGCCGGCCGTTTCGAAATCGCCGAAAGGATCAAACGTCATGCGCTGCGTTTCTTCGAGCGCCTCTCCTGAAGATAACGCCCTTGGAGCGCCAAGGCTTCTGACTTGCTCAGTGCGCCTTTTTTCTTGAGATTGACGAGCAGCTGTTCAACGCCATCCAGCACGACGATATCACCGGCCAGGCAAGTAATGGTCACGGCCATACGACTCATGCCGTCGGGTTCGGCAGTGATCTTGTGGTCCTTGGCAAGCTTGCGGACTTGACTTGCAACACTGACAGCCGCTGTTTGGGTCATCGGAAAGCCCTCTGTTTGCGCTCAAATCATAGCAGCGCGCATGCTTTCTGTCGTCGCTGGCTCGTCGGCCAAAGCGTTCATGATTGGGATTCAGGGCAAGTCGATTCAGATCAAGGGCAACCCGGCGCGGGTGATCGGGTTCCAGCGGCTGACCCAGTATTCGAAGTCGAAGCTGGCCAAGCCCAAGGCTTGAGGTCTTTCAGTTAAACCGCGTTGGTTTCATCGCGGGCAAGCCCGCACCCACAGGGATCATTTGAATCCTGTAGGCGTAAGCGTGCTCGCGATTGCTTTTAGGCCTGTGAGAACTGCGAAGCGAGTTCGCGCAGCAGCACTTCGGCTTCGAGCACTTTGCTGACCACGTCTTCGGCTTTGGCGCGGGTCAGGCCGAGGCGTTCGAGCAGGGCGTCCGGGATGTCTTCGTCCGGGCCGGAGCCGATGCCACGGCTGCGCAGCAGGCGCACGGACAGGCACACCAGGTTCGGGTATTCGGCGAAGTCGCCGTCGTAGGCCGGGTCGTGCTGGAAGCGCAGGGCGGTGGCCAGTTCTTCGGGCATGTCCCAGAAGCGCATCAGCCACGAGCCGATCTGTTCACGGCTGATGCCCAGCAGGTGTTGCTCGATGTAGCTGTGGCACAGGTGCGGGTTGACCTCCAGGTGGCGGCAGATCAGCGAGAAGTGCGGCGGGAACACGTGGGCCAGCAGCAAGTAGCCGAAGTTGTGCAGCAGGCCGGCCAGGTAGGTCAGGCCGGCTTCCGGACGCTGGGCGCGCGGCATGGCGCGGGTCAGGCCTTCGATGACGGCGGCGGTGTAGATCGATTGCTGCCAGTACGGCGTGGAGTGTTGCGGGTGGTCCTTGGGCAGGCTCAGGGTTTTACCCAGGGCCAGGCCCAGCGCGAGGTTGATCACCAGATCGAAACCCAGCACACGCACGATGGCGTCTTCCACCGAACGAATCTTGCCCGGTGAGGCGTAGTATGGCGACGCCGCCCAGCTCACCACTTGTGCCGCCAGCGCCGGGTCGGTTTCGACCACGCCGGTGATGTCGTCGATGGTGGCGTTGGGGTCGACACGCAGCTTGATGATTTTTTGCGCGGTTTCGGCCAGCGGCGGGATTTCGATGGTCGCTTCCAGGCGCTGCTGGATGCGTCGTGCGGTGAACGCTTGAACGGCTTGGGTGATTTCCTGGCGGTCGTCATCGGGACGGTCGAGGTTCGGCCGAATGCTGGTCAGGTTTTCGCCGAAGTTGGCGGCGCTGGCCTTGGTCAGCATGGTCTTGAAATCTTCGCTGGCGATTTCCAGCAGCACGCCCGGCTCGCCCGAGTTGACCAGCAATTTCGGTTCGCGCAGCAGGCTTTCGTCGTACAGGCAGGGTGCGCTGGTCAGCGCCGGCAGGCCCGGCAGCAGGCTGAGGTTGTGCTTGCCCAGCATTTTGACCAGACGCTCGTTCGGCACCGCCGTGAGACGGCGACCGGTGAGTTCGGTCAGGCGATTGAGGTCCAGCAATTGGCTCTGCGGGAACAACACCATCAGCGCACCAACGCTATCATCGAGCAGAACAGCCTGGACCTTGCGCGCGGCGTTGAGGCCGTGATGGTCGAGGACTTCTTCGTGGGCAATGCCCAGCTTGCCCAGCATCAGCCGAATGACCGACGGAGCGTGCGGGGAAGCAGGTGCGAGGGCAACTTCGGTCATGGTCTGTATCCGGACTAAAACAATTGCGGGAGTATAACCAGCTTGATTAGCGCCATGCTTCAGAAACTGAGGCGGTGCTCACACTTGACCGTATTGCTGCCCATGGCGCAACCAGCGGTCAAGTAGCGGGCTGACGTGGTCCGGCCAGCGCTCCAGCAAGGCTTGGGCAGCGTCGCGCACGGCGGGCAGCAAGTCGGCGTCACGCATCAGGTCGGCGACTTTGAATTGCAGCAGGCCGGTTTGCCGTGTGCCGAGCATTTCACCGGGGCCGCGCAGTTCGAGGTCTTTTTCGGCGATGACAAAACCGTCGTTGGTTTCGCGCATGATGCCCAGGCGCTGACGGCCGATCTGCGACAGCGGCGGATGGTAGAGCAGCACGCAATGGCTGGCTGCACTGCCCCGACCGACACGGCCGCGCAACTGGTGCAGCTGCGCCAGACCCAGGCGCTCCGGGTTTTCGATGATCATCAGGCTGGCGTTGGGCACGTCCACGCCGACTTCGATCACGGTGGTTGCCACCAGCAGTTGCAGGTTGCCGGCCTTGAATTCGGCCATCACGGCGGCTTTTTCAACAGGCTTCATGCGGCCGTGGATCAGCCCGACTTTCAGCTCGCCGAGGGCGGCAGTCAGGTCTTCGTAAGTGGTTTCCGCTGCCTGGCAGGTCAGCTCTTCGGACTCTTCAATCAGCGTGCACACCCAATAGGCCTGACGCCCTTCGGCACACGCGCTGCGCACCCGCTCGATGACTTCGACACGCCGGGTGTCGGTGATCAGCACGGTGTTGACGGGGGTCCGGCCGGGCGGCAATTCGTCGAGGATCGAGGTGTCGAGATCGGCGTAGGCGCTCATCGCCAGCGTACGCGGGATCGGGGTGGCGGTCATGATCAACTGGTGCGGACACATACGTCCGCCGACGCCTTTTTGCCGCAGTGCCAAGCGCTGTTGCACGCCGAAACGATGCTGCTCGTCGATGATCACCAGTGCCAGGTTCTTGAACTGCACTTCGTCCTGGAACAGTGCGTGGGTGCCGACCACCATCGGCGTGCCGCTGGCGATTTGCTCCAGCGCGGCGACGCGGTTCTTGCCCTTGAGCTTGCCGGCCAGCCATGCGACTTCGATACCCAGCGGTTCGAGCCAACGCTTGAAGGTGATGAAGTGCTGCTCGGCGAGGATCTCGGTGGGCGCCATCAATGCGACTTGATAGCCAGCCTCCAAAGCCTGAAGCGCGGCGAGGGCGGCGACCACGGTTTTACCCGCGCCTACGTCACCTTGAATCAACCGCAGCATGGGCTCGTGCTGGCTCAGGTCGTAGGCGATTTCGTTGCCGACCCGATGCTGGGCGCCGGTCGGACTGAAACCGAGGTTTGCCAGGTATTTGGCCGGTAGCCGCGTGGCTTTCGGCATGGCGGGCGCGCGCAGGGAACGCATGCTTTCGCGCAGGCGCTGCTGCGACAGTTGATGGGTCAGCAGTTCCTCGAACGCCAGGCGGTGTTGCGCCCAGTGATGCCCGAGGGCCAGTTCATCGACGTCGGCATCGGCGGGCGGGTTGTGCAGGTAGCGGATCGCGTCGGCCAGTGGCGCCAATTGATAGTCCCGGGCCAGCTCCTTGGGCAGCCAGTCGGGCAGGCTGCTTGGGCCGAGCAGGGTGAGGGTCTGCATGCACAGTTGGCGCAGGCGTTGTTGGGTCAGGCCCTCGGTCAGCGGGTAGACCGGGGTCAGTGTTTCATCCACGGGCGGCGGTTCGTCGCCGGTGATGGCGCGGTATTCCGGGTGGTAGATCTCCAGCCCCGAAGCGCCGGGCCGGGCCTCTCCGTAGCAACGAACACGTGTGCCGCGTTTCAGGCCTTCTTTCTGCGCGTTGCTGAAATGGTAGAAGCGCAGGCTGAGCCCACCGGTGCCATCCTGCAGCCGAACCACGAGGCTGCGACGACGGCCCATGACCACATCGGCACCGCTGACGGTGCCTTCGACCACGGCGTCCTGCCCCGGCCGCAAATGGCCGATCGGCACCACGCGAGTGCGATCCTGATAACGCAGCGGCAGATGAAACAGTACGTCCTGGAGGTTCTCCAGGCCGACCTTGGCCAGTTTCTCGGCCATGGCATCGCCGACACCCTTGAGTGCCGTCACCGACACTTGCGACAACTCGCTCATGACCGCTGCTTAGCCCGCAGCGACCTGTGCCGCTGGCTTGGCCACCGAACACAGGCGAATGGAGTCAGCAAGGATTTCAATCGCCTTCGGACGCGGGAAGCTCGCACGCCAGGCAATCGCTACGGTGCGGAACGGCACCGGTGCCGAGAGTGGGCGCACTTCGATCACGCCGGGGGCGTAGTGATGGCTGTCGACTGCCGACAACGGCAGGATCGAGATGCCGAGACCGGACGCGACCATGTGGCGAATGGTTTCCAGGGAGCTGGATTCCACGGTGGTGTGTTTGGCGCCGTCGTGGCCCTTGGCCAGGGTCGGGCAGGCTTCGAGCACCTGATCGCGGAAACAGTGACCTTCGCCGAGCAAAAGCAGGCTCTTGTCGTTGAGCAGGCTGGCGTCGATGGATTCCTTTTGTGTCCACGGGTGCTGGGCTGGCATCAGCACGTAGAACGGCTCGTCGTAGAGCTGCAAGGTCAACACGTCGGCTTCATTGAACGGCAAGGCGATGATGATCGCGTCGAGTTCGCCGTTGCGCAGTTTGTCGCGCAACACGTGGGTAAAGTTTTCTTCGATGTACAACGGCATCTGCGGGGCGACCCGGTGCAGTTGTGGAATCAGATGTGGGAACAGGTAGGGGCCGACGGTGTAGATCGCGCCGACTTTCAGCGGGGCGGTCAGCTGGTTCTTGCCGGCCTGAGCCAGTTCGCGGATGCCTTGGGCCTGCTCCAGCACTTTTTGCGCCTGGGCCACGATGCCTTCACCGACCGGGGTCAGGCGCACGGCGCTTTTGCTGCGCTCGAAAATCAGCACACCGAGTTCGTCTTCAAGCTTTTTCACGCCCACCGACAGGGTTGGCTGGCTGACGTGGCAACGCTCGGCCGCGTGGCCGAAATGCTGCTCTTGGGCGAGGGTGACGATGTAGCGTAATTCTGTGAGGGTCATAGCAAGCGTCCATGAAGTTGCGGGCCAAGCATAACGGCTGCAATCGATAGACGCACGTTATCAGACGTAGGCGCAAGCTTGCTCGCGAAAAACCTGAGATCACCGTGGGGTGTCAGGCTTCAAGCGTAATAGTTCGCCTTCATTCGCGAGCAAGCTCCTACAGCGGTTCAGCGGTGTTTACCGCCGGCGTTTTTCCAGCGAATAAACAAACGGTGCAACGATTTCGATGGAGCCGTTGGTCAACATGTCGGCCGGCGGCTTGGGCAGCGGTTGGGCGCGACGGATCATTTCCAGGGTGGCCCGGTCCAGATCCGCGGTGCCGGAGGCGCCAACCAGCTCGAACGACAACACATTGCCTTCACCGTCGACCACGAAGCGCAGACGGTTCATGCCTTCCTTGCCCCGTGCCTGTGCACTGGCAGGGTACTTTTTGTACTTCTGCAAGTGTGCCAGCAGCGTGCCTTGCCAGCTGGCCTTGGCCGCCAGTTGAGCGGGCGAAGGGCCTGGAGCAGGCTGAGCGGATTTCTCCGTCGGTGCCTGAGTCTGCTGGGTTTCGGCAGGTTTCTCTTCGGCCGGTTTTTCCTTCGGCGGCTCAGGTTTCTTTTCTACCGGCTTGGGCGGCTGTGGCTTTGGCTTGGGTTTGACGGGCTTGGGCACGGCAATTTCAGCTTTCGGCGCTTCGGCGAGCTTCGGTATCGGCAGTTCTTCAACCGGAGCCGGTGGCTGCGGAGGCGTGACGACTTTCGGCGGTGCTGGCGGTGGCGGGGCAGGAACGGGGGCCAGTTCGACCATCATTGCCTGGGGAGGCAGTTCGATGGGCGGGCGGGCGGACCAGTTCAGCGCCAGCGCGATGGCCAGCGCGTGAACGCCCAGCACCACGGCCAGGCTACCGCTGTAACGCGTCAGCTTATGGCGCGTCGTGATCATTTCTTGGCTGCCGTCTCGAGTCCGACCAGACCCACTTTCAGGTAACCGGCGGAGCGCAGGTTATCCATCACGCTCATCAGGTCACCGTAATCCACGCCTTTGTCGGCCTGGAAGAAGATCGTTGTGTCTTTCTTGCCTTGAGTCCTGGCGTCGAGGATGGCGCCGAGTGTTTCGGCCTTCACTTCTTCTTCGCCGAGGAACAGGCGCTGGTCAGCCTTGACGCTGAGGAACACCGGTTTCTCTGGTCGCGGCGCCGGTTTGGCGGTGGATGCAGGCAGGTCGACCTTGATGTCCACGGTGGCCAGCGGGGCCGCCACCATGAAGATGATCAACAGCACCAGCATCACGTCGATGAACGGCGTAACGTTGATTTCGTGGTTTTCGGACAGATCGTCGTCTGCCCCTTCCTTCAAATGCAGGCCCATGGCCGATTACCCCACTTTCACCATGTGCGGTTGCGAGCTGCTGCGCTCAGGCTGGTGGTCGAGGTCACGGCTGACCAGCAGCAGGACCTGCGCCGACGCGTCGGACACCTGGGCTTTGTAACCGGCGATGGAGCGGGCGAAAACGTTGTAGATCACAACGGCGGGAATCGCTGCAACCAGACCCAACGCTGTGGCCAGCAGGGCTTCGGCGATGCCGGGGGCCACGACGGCGAGGTTGGTGGTCTGGGTTTTGGCGATGCCGATGAAACTGTTCATGATGCCCCACACGGTACCGAACAGGCCGACAAACGGCGCGGTGGAACCGATGGTGGCGAGTACGCCGGTGCCGCTGCTCATGTTACGACCGCAGGCTGCAACCAGGCGCTCAAGGCGGAAGCTGACGCGTTCCTTGATGCCTTCTTTCTCACGGCTGCTGGCGGACAGGCGCATCTCTTCCAGGGCGTCATGCACCAGCAGGTTGGCAAGCGTGCCTTCCTTGGCCGCGGTAGCACTGGCTTCTTTCAGGGTGGCGGCTTTTTTCAGGTGGACAATTTCGTTGCGCAGGCGACGCTTGGCGCCCATCAGCTCAAGGCCCTTGGCGATCCAGATGGTCCAGGTGATGATCGAAGCGATGGCCAGGCCGATCATCACGATTTTCACGATGATGTCGGCGTTCTGGTACATGCCCCAAGGCGACAGGTCATGAGCCATGCCCAGGGTGTTGTCGGCTTCGAGGACTTCCGGCACGTCTTCACCCAGGGCGTCTGCCGGAACGGCTTGTGCTGGATCGGTCGCAGCGGGGGAGGCGTGATCGGCCGCAATTGGGGCCGAGGCGGCTGCCGGCGTGGCGGGCGCCTGAGCATCAGCGAAAGCGGCGACTGGCGCCAGCATCAGGCTGAGCAACAGGGCGGCCACCGCGCTCCAGGCGCGAGGTCGATTGGTTGGCGAAGCGGAGAAATGATTGCGTGTCATGCTGGGCCGGACCTGAGAGAAAAAAACGGATGATGTTCTTCCAGACCTCGAAAGCCCGAGAACAAAAGTGGGGCGTATTATTGCAAGTAATTCTTGTTAACAAAAGTAATAGAGTATCTTTTTTTCCTGCATTGCTAGCCGCTCGTCTATTGCCGGCGCTAGTCTGTCCGTTTCCTAGGGGAGTTTTCTGATGTCCGCGTCTTCTGTTTTGATCGCCGGTTGCGGTGATGTCGGCAGTCGTCTGGCCACCCAACTGCTGAGTGCAGGGTGGGAAGTTCATGGCCTGCGGCGCGACGTTTCACGCTTGCCCGAGGGGGTCATCGGCGTTGCCGGTGACTTGTTCAACAAGGATTGCCCGGACACCTGGCCAATCGGCGCGGTCGACTACCTGGTGTACTGCGCGGCCGCCACCGATCACGATGAAGCCGGTTATCGTGCGGCCTATGTCCAGGGCCTGGAGCATGTGCTGGAGTGGTTGAACGACTACGGGCAGGTGCCCAATCGCCTGCTGTTCGTGTCCAGCAGCAGTGTCTATGGTCAGCAGGAGGGCGAGTGGGTCGACGAGACTTCACCGGCTGTGGCCAGCAGTTATTCAGGGCGTGTGATGCTCGAAGCCGAGCAGGTCGCCCTTAAAAGCGGTATCCCGTCCAGCATCGTGCGTTTGACCGGTATTTATGGTCCGGGCCGCGAATGGCTGCTGACACAGGTGCGTCGGGGGTATCGCGTAGTAACCGATCCGCCGTTGTATGCCAACCGTATCCACGCCGACGACGCCGCAGGATTGATGGCGTGCCTGCTGGAGGCGGATCGTCGTGGCGTGGCGCTGGACGATTTCTATATTGGTGTCGACGACACGCCAGCCGCACTGGCGGATGTGGTGGGCTGGTTGCGGGAGTATCTGGGTGTGACGGAATGGGCCGATGACGCCAGCGTGCGTCGTACGGGAAGCAAGCGATGCACCAATGCGCGGGCAAAAGCGTTGGGCTGGACGCCGACGTATCCGAGTTTTCGCGAGGGGTATGCGGCGATTCTTGAGGGGCGTTGCTGATTTCCTGACAACCCGCACATTGTAGGAGCCGGCTTGCTGGCGAAAGCGGCGTACAACCAACATTGATGTTGAATGTAACGACCCTTTCGCCAGCAAGCCGGCTCCTACAGTGGGCTCAATTCAAGCTCGGATCACTGCTTTTCCAGCAACCACTTGCGATCACCCGTCGTGAACGAAGGCATTTCGTCCGCCTGGGCGGTGTTCACCGTCTGGAAAATCTCCAGCGCTTTACCCTTGCGCGCAAAGATCCAGGCATTGCCCTGGCCGTTGAGTTGCAGCCACATGTTGTCGTTGCCGCCGCTCATGGATGCGCAGTCGCCAGCCAGGCACAGCGCATAGCGATCACTGCCCGGCAGGCCGGTCACCTGGCCGTCGGCCTGGAATTGCACCGTGCCGCCTTCACCGGGGCCACTGACAATGGTCCAGCTGCCGCCCATGTAGGCTGAATACAGCGCACGTTCGAAGGTGGCACCCATCGGTGCGCCATCCGGAACCGGGGTCTGTGCGCGGTCGAAGACTTGTTCGGGCTCGTTGTCGCTGGCGGACTGGCTCAGTTGTTTGCCGTCACGCTTCAGTTCGCTGGCCGAGCTGCCATAAAAGTCGACTTTCCAGACACCGGACTGTTCACCCAGCAACTGGCCTTCGACTTTTTCAAAACCATTGGTGTAACGGGCCTGGCCGGCCTTGGTGTTGATGTCCCATTCCAGGTTCGGGCCATAGGCCTGGAGCGCTTCACGCAGGGGAACGCCTTTGGATGCAGCGTCGATCGCTACCTGGTTGATCCAGGTACCGCTGATATCACGGTCGGCAGGGTCGCTGGCACATCCGCCCAAAAACAGGGCGAGCAGCGAGAGAGCAAGCGCTTTGCGCATGGGTGGAATCCTTTCAGACTTTCTTTACAGCAGAGCAGTCGGCGCAGCCCTGGGCTGCGCCGTACGCATTACTCGATGACCAGGATGGCATCCATTTCAACCTGCGAACCCTTTGGCAGGGCTGCAACGCCGATGGCGGCGCGGGCTGGGTATGGCTGGTCGAAGTATTTGCCCATGATCTCGTTGACCTTGGCGAAGTGGCTCAGGTCGGTGAGGAAGATGTTCAGTTTGACGATGTCCTTGAACGAACCGCCGGCAGCTTCAGCCACGGCTTTGAGGTTCTCGAACACCTGGACGGTCTGGGCTTCGAAGCCTTCAACCAGTTCCATGGTTTTTGGGTCCAGAGGAATTTGACCCGACATGTAAACGGTGTTGCCAGCCTTGATCGCCTGGGAATAAGTGCCGATGGCGGCCGGGGCTTTGTCGCTGGTGATAACAGTCTTGGTCATGAATAGCTCCTTAAGGGGTGGGTCAAGCGCGCATGCGGGTGATGCGGATCACCCCGGTCAGGGCGCGCAGTTTCTTGATCACGCGGGCCAGGTGCACACGGTCGTGAACGCTGACCACCAGTTGGACCACGCTGATGCGACCATCGCGTTCGTCCATGCTGATTTTCTCGATATTGCCGTCGGCGGCGTTGACGCTGCTGGCCAGCAGGGCGATCAGGCCGCGCTGGTGTTCCAGTTCGACGCGCAGTTCGACGTTGAATTCGCCGGTGACATCCTTGGCCCACGAGAGCTGGATGCATTTTTCCGGGTTGTGGCGGATTTCGGTGATGTTGCGGCAGTTGTCCAGGTGCACCACCATGCCTTTACCCGCAGACAGGTGACCGACAATCGGGTCGCCCGGGATCGGCGTGCAGCACTTGGCGTAGCTGAGCACCAGGCCTTCGGTGCCACGGATCGCCAGCGGGCCTTCCGGACTTGGCAGCTGTTCGCCTTCGCCCAGCAGGCGGCGGGCGACCACATAGGCCATGCGATTGCCCAGGCCGATGTCTTCGAGCAAATCTTCAATCAGTTCCAGACGGTACTCGGCGAGCATCGCCTTGACGCGCTCGGCCGGGATTTTTTCCAGCGAGCTGTCGAAGCCGTTGAGGACCTTGTTCAGCAGGCGTTCGCCCAGGCTGATGGATTCGGAGCGGCGTTGCAGTTTCAGTGCATGGCGGATGTGCGTGCGCGCCTTGCCGGTGACCACGAAGTTGAGCCAGGCCGGGTTCGGCCGGGCACCTGGGGCACTGACGATCTCGACCGTGGAGCCACTTTGCAGCGGTTCGGACAGCGGCGCAAGACGACGGTTGATCCGGCAGGCGATGCAGCTGTTGCCCACGTCGGTGTGCACCGCGTAGGCGAAGTCGACCGCGGTGGAGCCTTTTGGCAGCTCCATGATCCGGCCCTTGGGCGTGAACACATAGACCTCGTCCGGGAACAGGTCGATCTTCACGCTTTCGATGAATTCCAGCGAATTGCCGGCGCGTTGCTGCATTTCCAGCACGCCTTTGACCCACTGGCGGGCGCGGGCGTGAGTGCCTTTCGGCTGTTCGTCACCGCTGGATTTGTACAGCCAATGGGCGGCGATGCCGTTGTTGGCCATCTCTTCCATTTCGCGGGTGCGGATCTGGATCTCGATCGGAACACCGTGCATGCCGAACAGCGTGGTGTGCAGCGATTGGTAGCCGTTGGCCTTGGGGATCGCGATGTAATCCTTGAAGCGCCCCGGCAACGGTTTGTACAAATTATGTACAGCGCCTAACACGCGGTAGCAGGTGTCGACTTTGTCGACGATGATCCGGAATGCGTAGACGTCCATGATCTCGTTGAAGGCCCGACGCTTGCCGCGCATTTTCTTGTAGATGCCGTAGAGGTGTTTCTGTCGACCGCTGACCTCGCCCTGAATGCCATCGATGGCCAGGCAGTGACTGAGGGATTCTTCGATCTTGTTGACGATTTCCTTGCGGTTGCCCCGGGCGCGTTTGACCGCCTGGTAGATCCGCGCGGAACGCATCGGGTGCATCGCCTTGAAGCCGAGGTCTTCGAATTCTATGCGAATGGCGTGCATGCCCAGCCGGTTGGCGATGGGTGCATAGATTTCCAGGGTTTCCTTGGCGATGCGCCGGCGTTTTTCGCCGGACAGCACTTCCAGCGTGCGCATGTTGTGCAGGCGGTCGGCCAGCTTGACCAGGATCACGCGAATGTCGCGCGCCATGGCCATGGCCATTTTCTGGAAGTTTTCGGCTTGCGCCTCGGCTTTGGTCTCGAAGTTCATCTGGGTCAGTTTGCTGACCCCGTCGACCAGTTCGGCCACGGTTTCGCCGAACTGCGCTTGCAGCGCTTCCTTGGCAATACCGGTGTCTTCGATCACGTCATGCAGCATCGCAGCCATCAGGCTCTGATGGTCCATGTGCATGTCGGCAAGAATATTCGCCACTGCAAGAGGGTGCGTGACGTACGCCTCACCGCTACGGCGGCGTTGGCCATCGTGGGCTTGTTCGGCGTAGAAATACGCTCGGCGGACCAGATTGACCTGGTCGTTGCCGAGGTAGGTCGATAAGCGATCGGCGAGGGCGTCTATGCTCGGCATGATGTCTCCTGCCGCAAGCTGTAATCCCGCGCCGTGCTACGTCGACCAGGCATAGGCTTAGACGGCCTCGTTGGACTCGTCCTCGAACGCTGCGAACAGCGGTTCGTCTTCGACGATTTCTGCGTTAGCGATGAACTCGTAGCTCATCAGGCCTTCCGCGATTTCACGCAGGGCTACAACGGTAGGCTTGTCGTTTTCCCACTGGACCAGTGGCTCTTTGCCGCCGGTGGCCAGTTGACGGGCACGCTTGGTAGAGAGCATGACCAGCTCAAAGCGGTTTTCCACGTGTTCTAGGCAGTCTTCAACGGTTACGCGGGCCATGGTATTCCTCGGAGCGAATGCAATATGCGCGCTGCCCGGTTGGGCGAGCGGACTCGACAGTTTAAAAAATCACCAGCGTTTAGGGAAGCGCTGATTTTTTGACCAAGCCCTCCAACGCGCTACAAGTGCCAATGTAAAGCCCCTGCAGCGGTTTTGGGAAGAGCTGTTTAGCCGAGCAATTCAGCCAACAATTTGCCGAAACGTTGCTGCTGGCGTTTCTGAATCAGCTGATTGGCGCGGAAAATCGCCTTCAAATCGTGCAGCGCATGGGCGAAATCGTCGTTGATGATCAGGTAGTCGTAGTCGACGTAGTGGCTCATCTCGCTGACGGCTTCGCGCATCCGGCCGTCAATGATCTCGTCGCTGTCCTGGCCACGGTTGGTCAGGCGCTGGTGCAAGGCTTCAAGTGACGGCGGCAGAATGAAGATCGAGCGAGCCTGAGGCATCAACTTGCGCACCTGCTCCGCACCTTGCCAGTCGATTTCCAGAATCAGGTCGTGGCCTTGATCCAGGGTTTGCTGCAAGTGGCTTTGCGATGTGCCGTAGAGGTTGCCGAACACTTCGGCGCGCTCCAGGAAATCACCGTGCTCGATCATTTTCACAAACTGTTCGCGCGCGACGAAGTTGTAGTTCACGCCGTCCACTTCGCCCGGGCGCATGGCGCGGGTGGTGTGGGAGACCGAGACGCGGATCTCCGGATTGGCGTCGGTCAGGGCCTTGACCAGGCTGCTCTTGCCCGCACCCGAGGGGGCGGAAATGATGTACAGGGTGCCGGTGCTGTGGGTCATGTCGGGGTTGCCTTACTCAATATTCTGTACTTGTTCGCGCATCTGCTCGATCAACACCTTGAGGTTGACCGCAGCCTGAGTGCTGCGCGGGTCGAAGGCTTTGGAGCCCAGTGTGTTGGCTTCGCGGTTGAGTTCCTGCATCAGGAAGTCCAGGCGCCGCCCGGCCGCGCCGCCGGACTTGAGCACCCGGCGAACTTCGATGATGTGAGTGCTCAGGCGATCCAGTTCTTCGGCGACGTCGCTTTTTTGCGCGAGCATGACCATTTCCTGCTCCAGGCGCTGCGGGTCCATTTCGGCCTTCATGTCGGCGAAACGGTCGAGCACTTTCTGGCGCTGGGTGGCGAGCATTTGCGGAACGAGTTCGCGCAGGGTCACCACGTCTTCTTCAATGGATGTCAGGCGTTCGTTGATCAGTCGGGCCAGCTCCGAGCCTTCGCGCTCGCGGCCGGCCTTGAGCTCTTTCAAGCCTTGATTGAACAGCGCCAATGCCTCGGCATTCAAGGCCTGCGGGTCGGTTGCGTCACCCACCAGCACCCCGGGCCAGGCCAACACTTCGAGTGGGTTCAGTGCTGCCGGATTCTTGATCAGGCCGGCAATGGTTTCGGCGGCAGCGACCAGTTGCGCTGCGCGTACCTGATCCACTTGCAGTGCTTTGCCGGTGTTTTCTTCAGTGAAGCGCAGGGTGCATTCGAGCTTGCCCCGCGATACGCCTTGACGCAGGGCTTCACGCACGGCGCCTTCGAGGTCGCGAAAGGACTCCGGCAGGCGCAAGTGCGGTTCCAGGTAGCGGCTGTTGACCGAGCGCAGCTCCCAGCTCAGGGTGCCCTGGACGCCGGCTTTCTCGACGCGGGCGAAGGCGGTCATGCTGTGCACCATGGAGGTACCTCGCAATGCAGATCGGTGCAGAACTGACGTTCCGGCAATCCGCTATCAATGAATTAAAGCCGACTGGCAGCAAAGGCGCAGGATTGTAGCGCAGTGGCGCCGATGCGCCCAAACACACGGTGTGACAAACGGCTGCAGGTCGTCGGGCGTGGGCTGTTCAGCGCCTTCGCTCGTCAGAGGATTTTTTTAGAAGTGCCCAGGCGTGGCTGGCGGCTCTATAATGCTCCGCAGTTTTCCGTCCCCGTACAGGTATCCCTTATGAAACGTCCAAGTGGTCGCGCTGCCGATCAGCTCCGCTCGATCCGCATTACCCGCAACTACACCAAACACGCCGAGGGTTCTGTGCTGGTCGAGTTCGGTGACACCAAAGTCATCTGCACCGTCAGCGTCGAAAACGGCGTGCCGCGTTTCCTCAAAGGTCAGGGCCAAGGCTGGTTGACCGCCGAGTACGGCATGCTGCCGCGCGCCACCGGCGAGCGTAACCAGCGTGAGGCGAGCCGCGGCAAGCAAGGCGGCCGCACCCTGGAAATCCAGCGCTTGATCGGCCGTTCCCTGCGCGCTGCGTTGGACATGTCCAAACTGGGCGACGTGACCCTGTACGTCGATTGCGATGTGATCCAGGCCGACGGCGGCACGCGTACTGCGTCCATCACCGGCGCCATGGTTGCACTGGTCGACGCCTTGAAGGTGATCAAGAAGCGCGGCGGCCTGAAAGGCGGCGACCCGCTCAAGCAAATGATCGGTGCCGTATCGGTCGGTATGTATCAGGGTGAGCCAGTGCTCGACCTCGACTACCTGGAAGATTCGGCTGCCGAAACCGACCTGAACGTCGTGATGACCAGCACCGGTGGCTTCATCGAAGTCCAGGGCACTGCCGAAGGCGCTCCATTCCAGCCGGAAGAGCTGAACGCCATGCTGGAACTGGCGAAGAAAGGCATGAGCGAAATTTTCGATCTGCAAACGGCTGCGCTGGCTGACTGAACGGATTGTTCCATGCAAGGAGGACGTTATGAGTGATGAGCAACTGCCACTCCCCACGCCGAGCCGTGAGGTTCGCCAGTGGGCCATGTTTTGTCACTTGTCCGCCTTGCTGGGGATCTGGATTCCGTTCGGAACGCTGATCGGCCCGCTGATTCTCTGGCAGATGAAGCGCGAGATGGATCCGTTCATCGATGCACAAGGCAAGGAGGCGCTGAACTTTCAGATCACCGTTGCCATTGCTTCCACCATTTGCTTCCTGCTGATGGTGGTAATTGTCGGGTTCTTCCTGCTGGGTCTGGTGGCGATCGGTGCTTTGGTGCTGACGATTATTGCCGGGGTGAAGGCCAACGAAGGGTTCCCCTATCGGTATCCGTTCACCTGGCGGTTGATCAAGTAAGCCAGGCGTCAGGTTCAAAAAAATGCCCCGACTTGTCGGGGCATTTGTATTTCTGATATCTCATTTTTCAACGAAAGTGTATTTACGCTTCTTACACTTTTAGTCACAACTGCAAAGCGTTGATACCGCCCATATGCTTGGCAATAAGACTGGGTGATTGTTAAAGTTCCACCAAGTCATATTCCTTAGAAATATTTCGATATATTCAGACCATTGACGGATCCTGAAACTAAAAATAATCAGCGTTGAGTTTAATCAGCCTGTTCGAGAGGCGTGTCCAGGTAAATAGTTCGCCCCTGAATGAATGTACAAGAATATCCCAATGGTTCAGCTTGATTTTTATGGAACACTTGTAGCCGCCTCTTTAGTCCTGCTTCTGGGTCGTGGACTTGTTTCACGAGTCGGTTTTTTGCGTGCCTACAATATCCCCGAGCCTGTAGCGGGCGGCCTGGTGGTTGCCCTGGTTCTTTTGGGTTTGCGCCTTCTTGATATTCAAGTCCAATTTGATACCTCGCTGCAAACTCCCTTGATGCTCGCGTTCTTCGCCACCATTGGCTTGAGTGCCGACTTCGCCAGCTTAAAGAAAGGCGGGCGCGTGGTGGGGGTTTTCGTACTGGCGGTCACCGGCCTTCTGGTGGTTCAGAATGCCATGGGCATCGGGCTCGCAACGGCATTTGGGCTCGATCCCCTGATGGGCTTGCTGACAGGCTCGATTACCTTGGCGGGTGGTCACGGTACAGGTGCCGCGTGGGGGGCGACGTTCAGTGAGAAGTACGGTCTGGCTTCCGCCACTGAGCTTGCAATGGCCTCTGCGACGTTTGGCTTGGTGCTGGGCGGTTTGATTGGTGGGCCGGTCGCGCGTTTGCTTATCAAGCGCATACCAGTCCCGGGTTGCGGTAATCAAGATAAGCCAAGACTGCCAAAGGGCTTTGAACAGCCGAACAAAGAGCGCTCGATCACACCCTTTTCGTTTATCGAGACACTCGCGCTGATCGCCGTCAGCTTGCTGGCGGGTAATCTGTTGAACGGTGCACTCCGAGAAACCGCCTTTGAGTTGCCGACATTCGTTTGCGTATTGTTCGTGGGCGTTCTTTTGCGCAACGGACTTTCAGCGCTTGGCTTGTATCAAGTATTCGAGAAAGAAGTTTCTGTGTTGGGGAATGTCAGCTTGTCGCTGTTCCTGGCAATTGCGCTGATGTCGCTCAAGTTGTGGGACCTGGCTGCGCTGGCTTTGCCGTTCTTCGTTATTCTGGCTATGCAAACGCTGGTCATGGCTCTGTTTGCGATTTTCGTGACATTCAGAGTGATGGGCAGTAATTACGATGCGGCGGTATTGGCGGCAGGGCATTGCGGCTTCGGACTGGGTGCCACTCCGACGGCCATCGCCAACATGCAGGCAGTGACACAACGGTACGGTCCTTCGCAGATAGCGTTCCTGGTCGTGCCGATGGTGGGGGCATTCTTCATCGACATCATCAATGTCATCGTGATCAAGTTGTACCTCACGCTGCCGTTTTTCGGCGCTGCTTGAAGTTCTGATCACTGATTGCGGCTCATAAAAAATGCCCGTATCTCGCGATACGGGCATTTTTTGTCTGAGCGGTTTCTATTCGCTTAGATAGTCAGCGTCCAGTCGTAGTCCACGATCAGCGGTGCGTGCTGCGAGAACCGCGGCTGACGTGGCAGGCGTGCGCTGCGTACAAAGCGGCGCAGGCCCGGGGTCAGCAGTTGATAGTCGAAGCGCCAACCAAGGTTGAGCATTTCGGCCTGTTCGTTATCCGGCCACCAGCTGTACTGGTCGCCTTCACGGCTGACTTCGCGCAGGGCATCGACATAACCCATGTTGCCGACAATCTCGTCCATCCAGGCCCGTTCAGGCGCCAGGAAGCCCGGAGATTGCTGGCTGTCGCGCCAGTTCTTGATGTCCAGCTTCTGTTGCGCCACGTACAGCGAGCCACAGTAAATGTACTCGCGGCGTTTGCGCCGCTGCTTGTCCAGGTACTTGGCGAAGTCGTCCATGAGCTTGAATTTCTGATTCAAGTCTTCATCGCCGTTCATACCGGACGGAAGCAACAAGGTTGCAATACTGACTTTGTCGAAATCTGCTTGCAGGTAGCGCCCGTAGCGGTCGGCCGTCTCGAAACCGAGACCGCTGATGACTGCCTTCGGTTGCAACCGCGAATACAAAGCCACACCGCCTTGGGCGGGAACTTCGGCGTCGCAGGCATAAAGGAAGTATCCATCCAGTTGGAAGGCTGGATCGTCCAGTTCAAAGGCGGAGGCACGGGTGTCCTGCAGGCAGATGACGTCGGCATTCTGTGCCTGCAGCCAACTGAGCAAACCTCGCTCGACTGCGGCCTGAATACCATTGACGTTCACACTGATGATCCGCATAAATGGCCCCAAAAATCGCGTGCGTGTATGATACACGGCGTCTACCTAATTAGCTAAATCCGTGGTATTTGGGGTTTTTTACATGCAAGCGTATCAGCGCGATTTCATTCGTTTTGCCATCGATCGCGGCGTTTTGCGCTTCGGTGAGTTCACCCTGAAGTCCGGGCGCACCAGTCCTTACTTCTTCAATGCCGGCCTGTTCAACTCGGGTTCGGCGCTGGCGCAGCTGGGTCGTTTCTACGCCGCAGCCATTGCCGAAAGCGGCATTTCCTTCGACGTTCTGTTCGGTCCGGCCTACAAAGGCATCCCTTTGGCGGCGACCACTGCCGTCGCGTTGGCCGAGCATCACAACCGTGACCTGCCTTGGTGCTTCAACCGCAAGGAAGCCAAGGCCCACGGCGAAGGCGGTAGCCTGGTTGGCGCACCGCTGACCGGTGACGTGCTGATCATCGACGACGTGATCACTGCTGGCACCGCCATCCGCGAAGTGATGCAGATCATCGCTTCCCAGGACGGTGCCAAGGCCGCCGGCGTGCTGATCGCCCTGAACCGTCAGGAGCGTGGTAACGGTGAACTGTCGGCGATCCAGGAAGTGGAGCGTGACTTCGGCATTCCGGTGATCAGCATCGTTTCGCTGAACCAGGTGCTGGAATTCCTGGCGGATGATCCGCAACTCAAGCAGCACTTGCCTGCCGTTGAAGCGTACCGCGCGCAATTCGGCGTCTGACGCAGCCTTCGGCAGCTCCTACAGGTATCAGGATGCAAAAAAAGACCCCGGTCAGCCAGGCTGAACGGGGTCTTTTTATTTCTGCTGTTTTTTTGCATCAGCAGGATTATCGGTATTCGGATACGGATCTTTTACCGCGTCACCCTGGCCAGTCAGAATCTTCCAGCCATGGCGGATATGTGGGGTTTTGCGCATTTGCGGGCAGGGCGGCATCGAGGTTTTTGCCTGATTCGAATACTGATGACCGCAGTCCACGCACGCGTAAGTGCCTGCCGAAACATCGCTGCCGTAAGGCACGTAGTCTTTTTTCATGGGTCGTTCTCCTGTGGATAGAGAGAAGATCCTAGGCAGATTATTTCTTTCCCGATGTCAGACATTTCGCTGTGATCGGTCAGGCATTTCCTGTGCGCGTAAAAAAGATCGCAGACTTCGTCAGCTCCTACGGACTTTTCGTACATCTGAAAAGACTCTGTTGTAGGAGCCGCCGAAGGCTGCGATCATTTTTGTGATTTTGAATCAGGGACGCTTGCGATTGCTGATCAGGGTGCCCACACCGGTGTCGGTGAAGATTTCCAGCAGGATCGCGTTCGGTACGCGACCGTCGATGATCAGCGAGCTGCCCACGCCGCCTTGCACCGCTTCCAGCGCACAACGGATCTTCGGCAGCATGCCGCCGTAGATGGTGCCGTCGGCGATCAGGTCGTCGACTTGTTGAGTGGTCAGGCCGGTCAGGACCGTCCCCGACTTGTCCATCAGGCCGGCGATGTTGGTCAGCAGCATCAGCTTTTCGGCTTTCAGCGCTTCGGCCACTTTGCCGGCCACCAGGTCAGCGTTGATGTTGTACGACTCACCGTTGGCGCCAACGCCGATAGGCGCGATCACCGGGATGAAATCACCCTTGACCAGCAGGTTCAGCAGGTCGGTGTTGATCCCGACCACTTCGCCCACATGGCCGATGTCGATAATTTCCGGAGTCGTCATCTCTGGCGTCTGGCGGGTCACGGTGAGCTTTTTCGCGCGGATCAGCTCGGCGTCTTTACCGGTCAGGCCGATGGCGCTGCCACCGTGACGGTTGATCAGGTTGACGATGTCCTTGTTGACCTGGCCGCCCAGGACCATTTCCACCACGTCCATGGTCGCGGCGTCGGTGACGCGCATGCCGTCGACAAAGTGGCTTTCGATGGACAGACGCTTGAGCAGGTCACCGATTTGCGGACCGCCACCGTGAACCACCACCGGGTTGATGCCCACGGCCTTCATCAGCACGATGTCGCGGGCGAAGCCGGTTTTCAGCTCCTCGCTTTCCATCGCGTTGCCGCCGTATTTGATCACCAGTGTCTTGCCGACATAGCGGCGGATATAAGGCAGCGCTTCGGACAGGACCTTGGCGGTGTTGGCGGCGGCTTCGCGTTCGAGGGTCATTCAGGGCTCCGGGTGAATCAGAACGGTAGTTGGAGATCAGGTGCAACACGCTTCAACTGGACTTTGAAAACGTCCTTGATGCGTTGCAATTCAGCCTCGTCATCGGCCTCGAAACGCAGCACCAGCACCGGTGTGGTGTTGGAGGCGCGCACCAGGCCCCAGCCTTTGGCGTAGTCGACTCGCACGCCGTCAATGGTGGTCAGGTCAGCGCCTGCGCCCCACTGTGCGTCGTGCAATGCATCAATGATGCTGAATTTGCTCTCTTCGGTCACATGGATATTGATTTCCGGCGTAGAAATATCGTTCGGGAAGGTCGCGAATAGCTCTTCGGCCGAAGATTTTTCCTTGCTGAGGATCTCCAGCAACCGCGCAGCGCTGTAAATGCCGTCGTCGAAACCGAACCAGCGCTCTTTGAAAAAGATGTGCCCGCTCATTTCGCCAGCCAACAGGGCGCCGGATTGTTTCATTTTCTTTTTGATCAACGAATGACCAGTCTTCCACATTAACGACCGGCCGCCGTATTCCTTGATCAGGGGAAACAGGCGACGGGTGCATTTGACGTCGAAGATGATTTCCGCGCCGGGGTTGCGCGCCACGACGTCGCGGGCGAACAGCATCAGCAGGCGGTCCGGGTAGACGATGCTGCCGGTGTTGGTTACCACGCCGACGCGGTCGCCGTCGCCGTCGAAGGCCAAGCCGATGTCTGCGTTGGTTTCCTTGACCTTGGCGATCAGGTCGACAAGGTTTTCAGGCTTGCCCGGGTCCGGGTGGTGATTCGGGAAGTTGCCGTCCACTTCGCAGAACAGCGGGATGACTTCGCAGTTCAGCGCTTCGATCAGTTGCGGGGCGATCACGCCGGCCGCGCCGTTGCCGCAGTCCACGACCACTTTCAGGCGGCGGGCCAGTTTGATGTCCTGGACGATTTCGGTGGAGTAACGGTTGAGAATCTCGACCTGGGTGATGCTGCCCTGGCCGCTGCTCAGGTTGTTGGTCTTGAGGCGGTCGTGCAGGGCCTGGATCTGTTCGTTGGCCAGGGTGTCGCCGGCAATGACGATCTTGAAGCCGTTGTAATTCGACGGGTTGTGGCTGCCGGTCAGCATCACGCCGGATTTACCGGCCAGCACGTTGGCGGCGTAGTACAGCGCCGGCGTCGGCACCAGGCCGACATCACTGACGTGGCAGCCACTGTCGGCGATGCCCTTGATCAACTGCGCGACCAGTTCCGGGCCGGACAAGCGGCCATCGCGACCGACGGATACGTTTGGCTCGCCCTGGGCCAGGCTTTGGGAGCCGACGGCGCGACCGATCCAGTAAGCGGTTTCAGCGTTCAGGAATTCAGGGACAGTGCCGCGAATATCATAGGCGCGGAAAATGCTGTCGGGGAACTTGGGTGCGATTTTGGCCGGGGTGTTCATCTGTGGAAGTGCTCCATCTCGAAAGTGGCTGGACAGGTCGCCGAAACATTTGGCGACACGTTCAAACTGAAGGTATGACGGCGATTTCCATGGAGAGTTCGTGGTGCGAAAGGGCCATGACAGCGACTTCTTCGACTGTTTGGGTGGCCAATGCCTTGATTTCAGGCGGTCAAACCTTTCAGTTGAGCAGAGCACAATGGATCTTTATCGAATCAACGGGTGCCGGTATGGCCGAAACCGCCGGTGCCGCGCTCGGTTTCGACAAACTCTTCAACCATTTCGAAGTGAGCCTGTACCACCGGTACCAACACCAGCTGCGCCAGGCGCTCGCCGACCGGCATGGTGAATTCGGTCTGGCCACGGTTCCAGCAGGAGACCATCAGCGGGCCTTGGTAATCGGAGTCGATCAGGCCTACCAGGTTGCCCAGCACGATGCCGTGCTTATGGCCCATTCCCGAGCGTGGCAGGATCAGCGCCGCGAGGTTCGGATCACCGATGTAGACCGACAGGCCGGTCGGGATCAGCACGGTTTCACCCGGTTTGATCACGGTGTCTTTGTCCAGCATGGCCCGTAGGTCGAGGCCGGCGGAGCCTGGCGTGGCGTACTGCGGCAGCGGGAATTCGGTGCCGATGCGGGGGTCGAGGATCTTGGCTTGCAAAGCGTGCATGTAAATTAAACCTGGTTCAGACGTTCGGCGATAAAAGTGATCAGCTGGCGAGCAATCTTGCTCTTGCTGGTCTGGGCGAAAACTGTGGCGTGTAGCTCACGGTCGATCACGCTGCAGGCGTTTTCTTCGCTGTTGAAGCCAATGGTCGGGTTGGCGACATCATTGGCGACAATCAGATCGAGATTCTTGTCTTTCAACTTGCGGGCAGCGTAATCGAGCAGGTGTTCGGTTTCGGCGGCGAAGCCGACACTGAAAGGACGGTCGGGACGTGTGGCAATGCTGGCCAGAATGTCCGGGTTGCGGACCATTTGCAGGACAAAACCGTCGCCGCTTGTAGGGTCTTTCTTGAGTTTTTGTGGGGCGACGACTTCCGGGCGGTAATCCGCGACCGCTGCCGAGGCGATGAAAATGTCGCACGGGATCGCGGCTTCGCACGCGGCGAGCATGTCGCGGGCGCTGACCACGTCGATGCGCGTGACGCGGTCCGGCGTCGGCAGATGCACAGGGCCGGTGATCAGAGTCACACGGGCGCCGGCTTCTACCGCGGCTTCGGCCAGGGCAAAGCCCATTTTCCCGGAGCTGTGGTTGGTGATGTAGCGCACCGGGTCGATGTTTTCCTGGGTCGGACCGGCGGTAATCAGCACGTGTTTGCCGGTCAGCGCTTGACGCTGGAAGCAGTCGGCCGCGCATTGCGCCAGATCCGTGGCTTCAAGCATGCGCCCAAGGCCCACATCACCGCAGGCCTGGCTGCCGGACGCCGGGCCGAAGGCCTTGATGTCGCGGCTTGCGAGGGTTTGCAGGTTGGCTTGGGTGGCCGGGTCGCGCCACATGGCCTGGTTCATGGCCGGGGCAACAGCAACGACGGCGTCTGTGGCCAATACCAGCGTGGTCAGCAAGTCGTCGGCAATACCTTGGGCCAGTCGGGCGATCAGGTCCGCAGTAGCGGGAGCGATCAGCACCAGATCGGCCCATTTGGCCAGCTCGATGTGCCCCATGGCCGCCTCGGCCGCCGGGTCCAGCAAGTCCAGATGCACAGGGTGCCCGGACAGTGCCTGCATGGTCAGCGGGGTGATGAACTCCGCGCCGCCACGGGTCATGACCACGCGCACTTCGGCGCCTTGGTCGATCAGGCGGCGAACCAGGTCGGCGCTCTTGTAGGCAGCGATGCCGCCGCCGACGCCCAGAACAATGCGTTTCCGATACAGCCGCTGCATAGGCCTGCCTTTCATTTCGTTGATGACTGCATGGCGATACCCCCTCCCCAGGAGTGAAATCGCCCGCAAAAAAGATGGGCTACGATATCACAGCGACCGCTACGGAACAGCGGCGCCCACAGACAGGGAGGTGCTATGAGTATTCGCGATTGGCCGGCGGCGGAACGGCCGCGGGAGAGGTTGCTGGAACAGGGCTCGGGAAGCCTGTCGGACGCTGAATTGCTGGCGATATTTTTACGGACCGGCGTAGTGGGAAAAAGCGCCGTGGATCTGGCTCGACACCTGTTGCATCAGTTTGGCAGCTTGCGCTCACTGCTTGAGGCCGATCAGGAAACATTCAGTAAGCAGTTAGGCCTAGGGCCAGCGAAATTTGCTCAGTTGCAAGCAGCTCAGGAGATGAGCAGGCGTCATCTGGCCGAACGTGCGCGTCAGAAGTCGGCACTGGAGAACCCTCAGGCGGTGCGTGACTACCTGAAGTCGATGCTGCGCCACGAGCCACACGAGGTGTTTGGCTGTCTGTTTCTCGATTCCAGGCATCAGGTACTGGGGTTTGAAACACTGTTTCGCGGCTCCATCGACAACACTAGCGTGCACCCGCGAGAGGTGGTCAAGCGAGCCTTGGCCAACAACGCAGCGGCACTGATCCTCTGCCATAACCATCCGTCGGGCAACTCCGACCCCAGCCAGGCAGATCGGAAACTGACCAAACGACTGCAAGATGCTTTGGGCCTGATCGATGTGCGAGTACTCGACCATTTCATCATCGGCGACGGTGATCCGCTGTCGATGGCGGAGTATGGGTGGATGTAGGAGGTACACGCGGACTTTGTAGGAGCCGGCTTGCTGGCGATGAGGCCATCGGATCCAGCTTAGGTGCTGAACCTGACGACGCTATCGCCAGCAAGCCGGCTCCTGCACGTTGTGGGGTGTGGCGGTTACTTCAGGTCAACCTTCGAGTAGTCCTGCCGCCCGAACGGGCTCACTGAATAACCCTCGACATCCTTGCGCGTCAGGGCGAAGGCGGTCGGATGCGCCAGCGGCAACCACAATGCCTGCTGCTGAATCTGCGTCTGCGCCTGTTCGTAAAGTTTGGTGCGCACACCTTGCTCGCCGGTGGTCTTGCCGGCGCTGATCAGCTTGTCCAGGTCTGGATTGCAGTAGCGGGCGAAATTGGTGCCGGACTTGAGCGCGGCGCAGGAAAACTGCGGCGTGAGGAAGTTGTCCGGGTCACCGTTGTCGCCGGCCCAGCCCATGAACAGGATGTCGTGCTCGCCGGCCTTGGCACGGCGGATCAGTTCGCCCCATTCGATCACCCGAATTTCGGCCTGGATGCCGATTTCCGCGAGATCGGCTTGCAGCAGTTGGGCGCCGAGGCTTGGATTGGGGTTGAGCAGGCTGCCCGACGGACGGGTCCAGATCGTGGTCTGAAAACCGTCCTTGAGCCCGGCCTTGGCCATCAATGCCTTGGCTTTCTGCACATCATGGGGGTAGCCCGGCAAGCTCTTGTCGTAGCTCCAGGTATTGGGCGGATACGGGCCATTGGCGGGCTCCGCGGTGTCTTCGAACACGGCTTTGACGTAGTTGGCCTTGTCGAAGGCGAGGTTGATCGCCTGGCGCACTTCAGGCTTGTCCAGCGGTGGATGCTGGCTGTTGAGGGCGACGAACGCGGTCATGAAGGCGTCAGTTTTTTCCACTTTCAGCGTCGGTTCTTTCAGCGCGGCTTGTACGTCCAGCGGTTTGGGCGACAGGGCAATCTGGCATTCGTTACGGCGCAATTTCTGCAAACGCACATTGGCGTCCGGGGTGATGGCGAAGATCAGCGGATCGACGGAAGGTTTGCCACGGAAATAGTCGGCGTTGGCCTTGTAGCGGATCGAGGCGTCTTTCTGGAATCGAGTGAAGACAAACGGGCCGGTGCCGATGGGTTGGCTGTTGAGTTTCTCCGGTGTGCCGGCCTTGAGCAGTTTGTCGGCATACTCGAGCGAATAGATCGAGGCGAAGCCCATGCTCAGGGTCGGTAGGAACGTCGAGTCCGGGTGGTCGAGCGTGAAGCGTACGGTCAGTGGGTCGAGGGCGTCGATCTTCTTGATCAGCGCAGGTAATTGCATCGATTGCGCATGCGGGAAGCCGCTCTGGGCAACCTTGTGCCATGGATTGGCGGGATCGAGCATGCGGTCGAAGCTGAAAATGACGTCTTCGGCAGTGACATCGCGCGTGGGGGAGAAGTATTCGGTGCGATGAAACTTCACCTGCGGGTGCAACTTGAAGACGTAGATCAGGCCGTCAGGGCTGACCTCCCAGCTGTCGGCGAGACCGGCGACCACTTTGCCGCTGGCGGTGTCGAAGTCCACCAGGCGGTTCATCAGCACGTCGGCCGAGGCATTGGTGGTGGTCAGCGAGTTGTATTGCACCACGTCGAACCCTTCCGGACTGGCTTCGGTGCAGACGCTCAGGGCGGCGGCCTGGGCCAGCGGGCTCAGCAATAAAGGGGCAAGCAACAGCGGTAGGGCAGCGAGGCGCATGGTCGGATTCCTTTACAGATCGAAGGCCCATCTGCAAGTGCAGTCTGGAAAAGGCTTACCCTAGTGGGCTCTATTGCAAATGACTATCTCCTTTTTCATTTTCGGGGGAGTATGGCGCCTGATTTTGCTGTGCAGTGGTTCTGGATTGGCCTCGATTGGCAGGCTGGTCGATTCTCTGCGACGAGTGGTCGACATCGGCGATAGCCTTTGTCCAAAGCCCTTGGCGCTCGAAAAATGGGCTTTTTGTTAATTCAACGCACAGCGAATGTTGTTGCTCTCTAGTCTTTCTGGTATAAAGCAGCGCTCTTTTCTAGGGGCCCGGTTCCTTCGTTTGTAGGTGTAGCCGGTAAGACCCTTAAAGAAACGCGGCGCCTGGCGCCAAATGACTGAGAGATTAAGCGGCCAACCCATGCCGGGTTGGGCATGTGGTTTAGAGGGCTGAGGCATGTCTAGAGTCTGTCAAGTTACCGGTAAGGGTCCGGTGACTGGGAATAACATTTCCCACGCAAACAACAAAACCCGTCGTCGTTTCCTGCCGAACCTGCAGCATCACCGCTTCTGGGTTGAAGAAGAGAAACGTTTCGTGCGTCTGCGCGTATCTGCCAAAGGCATGCGTATCATCGACAAGCGCGGCATCACTGTCGTTCTGGCCGAAATCCGCAAAGCTGGCAAGATCTAAGGGAGCTAATCATGCGTGAATTGATTCGTTTGATTTCGAGCGCCGGTACTGGTCACTTCTACACTACCGACAAGAACAAGCGCACTACTCCGGACAAACTCGAGATCAAGAAATTTGATCCGGTTGTTCGCAAGCACGTGATCTACAAAGAAGGCAAAATCAAGTAATTGATTTTTCCCTCTTACGAAAAAGGCCCGTATCGCGAGATACGGGCCTTTTTTGTTTTTGTGTCCCGTCCTGAATAAGGTTTACACCTTCTGACCTATTTTCAGGAGGGAGCAATGGATTCGGGGAAAAGGCGCAGTCAGCGCGATTACACGCTGGCTTTTAAATTGTCGGTGGTCGATCAGGTCGA
>NZ_FYDY01000041.1:0-37658 GCF_900187435.1 Pseudomonas sp. Irchel s3b5 | reverse complement strand
TCTTTGCGGGTCTGCTTACGCTTGCCTGCGTACTCGGCGTCAGCGAAGGTCATCTGTTTCATCGGAAAACTCGGCGGGTGGAGTCCTGGTATTTTGCCAAAATCAGGAAGTCTTCTTCAGAATTTCCCTAGACAGTAAGGTACTTTTCCCGAGTCGATTTAGGAAACCTACGTAAATCGTTCAGATCAGCCAGTTGGGAAGGTTTTTTTGCTGGCGCGGGAGGAGACACACATTCCACATGTGCTTAGGGTGGCCGCGACCCACTTGTACCGCACCAACATTTGTTTGCCTTGTGCGATGTAACGTGGCTTCCCTAGGGGTAATTCGGGCCCTGAGTCTTCGGTGGACATGACCTTTTTCGGTGGTAGGCGGTTGTTGGCAGCGTGAGAACGCAAACGGTATCTCTTCATGGATGGATCAAGATGAAACTGATTCTGGTGGTGCTTGTTGTTGGTCTATTGGCGTTGAAGCTTTCACCTGAATTAAAGTTTTGGGCTGAGGCTCGGTTTTCGAATCCCCAGAGAACCTCTACGGCTGTGACTGCGCCGAAACCCGTTTCCGCTCGAGTCAAATGCGATGGGCGCAAATATTGCTCACAGATGACCTCGTGCAAAGAGGCCAAAAGCTTTCTGCAAAATTGTCCAGGAGTGGAAATGGACGGCGACAACGACGGTGTACCCTGTGAGACGCAATGGTGTCGATGACGATTCGCCCCGAAAATTCACGATAGCGTTTGCGATGAGCACCACTGTTTTTTATCGGGCAATACCTGCCCTTGTCGCTATAACGGCTGACTTTAGAATGGCAGGGGGCAGGGCGGGTAAGTCCATCGCTGCCAAAGGAACCGTTGGCCTTTGCTGAATGTTTATTATGGCGATTGTTGGAGTTGCGCGATCGTTAGCTAACCAATGTTTGAGGTGTAACGTTAGTTTAACAGTCAGCTGTGTGCGATAAAAAAGCACAGCACGCAATCCTCCTTTCTATATAGCTAAGTAATATTTGTGAATTGAGTTTCCAGGGTATAAAAAATCCGATTCGAAACTATTGCCGTCATTAGAGGGTTGGATCATGAGGTTAATAATAAGTTCGTTCTGTATGATGGTGGTCTTATCATCTGGCTTTTCTCTGGCGGCTGATTCTCACAAAGAAAGTAACGTAAAAGGCTCTTCGGTTTTGACGGATAGACATGATAAAAATCAACTGCTTGCTGCGGGGTCCGCTGGTCACGCAGGAAGCCCAAAGCAAGCATGCATCTGTGGAGAAACTAAGTTTGAATGCAAGAATGATCAAAAATGTGATTGTGTAAGTAATGCCTGTGAAAATTAATTGACTGTGAGTTATAGATATTGCACTGGCTGATTTGTAATGCAGTGGAGGCTGGTATGACAGACAGTAAACAGGGAGGTTGTAATTTCTGCCTGAGCGTTTTCTAAATCCAGCATCGGCATCTGCAAATCGCTCTTCCAGACCGGATTTTCACGACCTCGCGCGGCTCATCGGCGAGACCCCCGGTCATCATGTCCACTGGCAAACCATGGAGGTAGATATGGAATGCCTAATTTGCGATGCGCCTGCTTCGGATGTCGATGTTGGTGATGATTACCATGAAAGAGCATGCGCGAAATGCGGCCACTATCGAATTACCCATACAGCGCTCGTTTGGATGGAAACCCATGGCTGGCGATTCGACGTGAAGTTGACTCGGGCCTGGCTCGCTCATCAACAGGGCTCGGGGCTGGTCCCGACTATTGATTCGCAGCAGGCCAGCGTTCTGATCCAGGTTTAAGCCATCACCGATAATGCCTATCACTAACCCAGGCAGCCCGACCGGGAGGCAATCGAACTAGCTTCCCTGCCGGACCACTGTCAAACCCTACGGGCTGATGTGTTTGAAGAGGCATGGGCCTACAGGTTGCTCGTAGGCTGCACATTCGGAATGAATGTCGACTAATCCTTGCACGAAACTCCCGATACACAGCCCCAATAGTGCCGCCATGACGACATAAGCCCACACACGAACGTTCGTAGCGTGCGCCCATTTTCAAGAGTGGGAGCCAGACGCGATACCGGTCCAGCGAGTGAAAGTATGTTTGATCACTAGACTGCGGAGCGTTATCACGTTGTGCCGAGGCATACTTTCGATGCGTGAGTCATGATATTTTCAGGATCCCCGCGTAACAGCGACTTACAAAGCAGCCTCTCAAAAGAGTGACTCTGCCAAGATGCATGTCTTCTGACATTTTTGCCTGCGCTTACCTCTCACGGGTTTCTTGCAGCAAACCCAGGGCGTTTTTTGCTCTGTTTTCTTGAGGGATATGAATGAAACAGTTTTTACTACTGACGTTATTGTTTATGTTTTTGACTGGGTGCGTGACTTCGCCACCCAGTGATCAAGGCAATATCTGCAGTATTTATCGTGAGTACCCTGACTGGTACGAGGATTCGCTGGAAATGCAGAAGGAATATGGGACGCCTCTGCACGTGGCGTTGGCCATCATGAAGCAGGAAAGCAGCTTTGTGGCTGACGCATTACCGCCTCGCGATTACTTGCTATGGGTGATTCCATGGGGGCGAGTCAGTTCTGCTTACGGGTATGCGCAGGCCCAGGATCCGGTATGGGGTGAATACAAGACGGGGACTGGCAACGGTGGTTCGCGTGACAACTTTGATGACGCGATCATGTTTATCGGTTGGTACGCCACGGGCACGCACCGTCAGCTCGGAATCTCCCAATGGGACACTTACAATCAATACCTGGCTTACCACGAGGGACGTGGTGGCTATAGCCGTAACACCTATCGCAGTAAACCTTGGCTGATGCAAGTAGCACACAAAGTGCAACAGCAGTCTGAGATCTACAATGCCCAACTCAAGCAGTGTCGCCAGGAACTGGACGACAATCGCAGCTGGTGGTTCTAAAGGCGATGGGGGTTACGAGTTAAACCTGAACGGTCAGATGAGGTTCGGGGTTCCGATGTGTACCGACCAAAAAAAGCCCCGCTCTCCTGGGGAAGATACGGGGCAAAAGAAGTACACATGGAGAGGAAGGTTGGTTTCTTCAAATACAGACTGGGCTGGATTTGAAGTGTCCGTTAAAGGCGTCACCTGTAAACCCCACCTTCACCAACCCTCCTCGAGACGCATTTAAAGCTGGGTGACGGAAGTAGGGAAATTAATAATTATCAAATATGGACATTTGAAGCGGAAACGTCGGTTCAACTTCTGCCGCGTCTGGGTGGGGCTAAACGTCTGAAAGGCAAACGCCACGCGAATGGGCGTGGCGTAAAGTTAGAAGGGATTTCCTGATGTATTAGCGTGATCAGGATAGTTCCAATTCTAGTTTGCCCACGCTTACAGGCAGGGGGTGCGGTGAATTGATTCGGCCTTCCAGCCTGGTCACGAATGCGAAGGCTTGTGCATAGCTGCAGAACGCAACGCACCACCCGTCCATCCAGACATTCCAGCCTTCCGACGTACTCGCTTTTTCGATTTTTATCAGCATCCTGGAATCCCTCCGTGTGGTGGCTTCGCCGCGTCTGGAACGTGGAAAAAACCGAAGTGCGGCATGTGGCCTTTGTTCTGCCTGTCTTGGGTCAAGACACGGGGCAAAACAGCGCACTTGGGAGGAGAGGGCCGCTCTACAAATGCAGATTTACCGGCGATGAACATCCTTAAAAGCCGCCGCCTGCAGGCTTCTGGATAAAATCTCCTCCCAGGTGCATTGAAGGCTCACGGGAGAAGCGTTGGGAAATTAATAATTATCAAAAATAGATTTATGAACGGCGCGGCCGACTGTTACCGCGAGTTGTTGTCAGTCTCCGTGCCAGCATTGCGCCGCTCATTACCGGATGGATTGCCGAGGTTGAGCAACCGTCTTTCCTGCAGAATATTTTGCAGTGCCTGGCGGTCCGACGGTGCCAACTGATGTTCTCGTTCCTTGAGCTCAAGCAAGATCGGGCTGGACCACTGGCGGTAGGTTTTTTCGGCACTACGAATGGGTGACATTGCTTCCTCCTTTATCAGGCTCCTGCCAATTAAGGTGCTGCAGTTCGATACGGAACCCTAGTCGAGGAAGCTTGATGGCGCCAATGCTGGGCGTCGGACTTCAACGCTCACTTCCCCATATCCCTGAAGCGACCGTGTGTCGCACGTATTCGGAAAAGTCGCGCGCTGGCCGACCCAGTGCTTGCTGCACGCCATTGGCCACCGGGGTGTTGCGACCATCGAGCACGGTGGTGAACAGATACAACACCAGGTCGATCAGTTGAGGGGGCAGTTGCTCCTGCTCCAGCGCTTGGCGATAGGCTTCTCGCGGGACGGCGATGAAATCGATCCGGCGGTGTGTTGCGCTGGCGATCTCCTCAACGGCTTGTGCAAAAGTCAGGGCTCGCGGGCCGGTCAGTTCATAGAGTCGGTGGCTGTGCCCCGGTTGGGTCAGTGCCGCGACGGCGATTTCCGCGATGTCTTCTGCATCGACAAAGGGCTCGGCGATGTCACCCACGGGGAGCGCCAGTTCTCCTTGCAGAATCGGCTCAAGAAAGTGCGCCTCGCTGAAGTTCTGGCAGAACCAGCTGGCTCGCAGGATGGTCCAGTCGATCCCACTGTTCTGCACGACACGTTCAGCGTGTTCCGCTTCGATTTCACCGCGCCCGGAGAGCAGCACCAATGTGCGGATGCCCTGTTTGACAGCCAGGTCGGTGAAGGCCCGAACGGTTTCCAGCGCACCAGGGACGGCGAGGTCCGGTTGATAGGAAAGGTAGACCGCCTGCACCCCGTCCAGCACGGCATCCCAGGTCGATCGATCTTCCCAGTCAAAGGGTGGATTGGCATCTCGAGAGCCGAGGCGAACGGGTACGCCAAGCGTCTGAAGACGTTCTGTGATCCGCCGGCCGGTTTTGCCTGTGGCGCCGAGTACCAGCACGGTTTCTTGAGAGGTTTTCATCGCGGTCATCTCCATCGGTTAATGTGAGTTATGCTCACGTTTAAAAGATGATAGATGCTCATGTTTATTCGTCAACGCTACGAATTCAAAGACCCGACGGATGGACATCATCTTGGGGGCACGCCTGTGCAGTGCTAAGGTGAGTACATGTCATGTTATTGATCGGGAAGCACGCTCGTGCCCAAAAAGACCATCGAACCCTTGAAGCAGCCAATGGAAGCGGCTCGACGCCGTCCCACCCAGCAACGCAGCCGCGAGCGCCAGGAGCGAATTCTCGGTGTGGCGACACAGTTGATTGCGAGCAAGGGCAGCGACCAGCTCAAAATGAGCGAAATCGCCGAGCGTTCCGACATTTCAATCGGTTCCCTGTACCAGTACTTTCCGGACAAGAGCTCTGTCATCCGCACGCTGGCCGAGCGATACAACGCCGAGAGTCGTCGTTGCATTGAAGAGGCGTTGGCTGCGGTTGAAGATGCGGCCGGACTGCAGGCAGCGTATTCGGGGCTGCTTGATCAGTACTACGAGATTGTTTTTGCGACACCGGTCATGCGCGACATCTGGTCGGCCACCCAGGCGGACAAGCAGCTGTTGCAGCTCGAACTGGAGGAGAGTCGGGTGGCCGGAAGGTTTCTGACAGAGGCGATGCTTCGCGTGTATCCAGGGCGCGACGCACAACAGATTGAGGAAGCCGCGTTTCTGATCTGGCACTTGGGCGAGGCGACGATGCGGTTGGCGATCACTTGTGAACCGCAGGAGGGACGAGGGCTGGTTGAAGCATTCAAGCGCATGTCGTTGCGCGAGATCATGGCACCGGCAATTGTTGAGTCCGACCTTCAGTAACCATTTCGAATTCCAGCTGCCGCCACCGCGTTCACGTGATGACATATCAGCCCAGCGCTATTGCGAATGTGGGCCCCAGGCTGGCGATGATGAACAGAACAATTCTGTTCATCGCATCTCCCTCCAGTAGGGCCCTAAGCGTGAAGACGGTAATTAAACGAAGGGTTGGCCGGTAAAGCCACGTGGCAGTCGCTGCAAGCCTTCCATTGCGGTCAGCCTTTCAGTCCAGGCCGAGCGCCAGTCCGTGAGGATTCGGGCGGTTTTGGTTTTACGCTTCGCGCGTCGGACTGCGTTACGTTCGGCCTTGCGCGCTTCTTTGTAGGCATCGGTGTTGCGGCAACTTCTGCATTTCACGCGATTGAGTTCGCGCGTTGATATGAGGTTGCTGCCCTTGTGACCACAGGCAAGGTGCCCGCTGATTTTGAAGTGAGTCACCATTGGAACGTCTCCTTCGTGTCGTGTGAACGGTTGACCTCACGGGCACGGTGACGTTCGATTGTTTTCAAGCCACAAAAAACCCAGCGCCAGGCTGGGTTGGGGGGGCAAACGCAATATTTGATCAGGCGCACACGCTCACGCGGACCGTGGCATCGCCGATCCTAGGCCTGGGTTCAACCCGCTTTCTCGTACCTTGTGTCCGGATCTGATCATCTGAACCGAGGCAGCGGCCGGTCGACCGGTTGTAGCGAAGACAGCGTATTGCGAATCAGCGGCGTGTCCTTTTCGATGTCGTTCAGGCGATCACGGATCCTCAGCGCGGTTGGATGCCCGCCTTGATGGTCAACCCAATCGGCGATTTCCTTGCACGCCGCTGCAAGGCGGGCCTGACGTGAATCAAGAAGGGTGAGCAGGGTGGTGATGGACTCTTTTTCGGACATGGGAAACACCTCCGTTCAAGAAACCTGATAGGGCAGCAAAAAGCCCGCAGGGAGCGAGCTGACTGCTGATGGGGTCACTGGTCCTTCAGCCTATTGAGTATAGACCCGTTAAAAAATGATGAGCGTCCTTCAGCCTTGTCTGGCTGTGACTTGTGATTTGGCATTCAACTGCAAGCAAACACGCTGGGCGTCTTCTTCAAGATCGTAGCCGTCACCGATGAAACCCTGGGTACGGGTGTCCGCAATGCGGTACCAGACGGCGGCGTCCGGAGGCAGGTGATCGGACTCGCCATCTCTGCGGCCATGGATAATGATCTTGTTGCAACTCTTGACGACGAAAATGTCTTCCATGGCGTCTCCGCTGTTGATTTATGTCAGATCAACTATAGAAGCCATTGGCGATCGTGCAAAAAATAGACAGGTCAGTTCGTCGGTTCGGGGGCGGTCAGCATCGTTTCCAAAAACATCGCCAGACCGACTTCCTGGGGCGTGAGGCCTTTACGGGGCCTTGGTTTGGGCAACTCCGCCAGCGCTCCCAGAATGAAGGCATCGAGCACGGCCGGGTGGATGTAGCACTTTCGGCAGACCGCCGGGGTATTGCCCAATTGCTTGGCGACGTTCTTGACCATCTCAACCACATGCCGCTTTGCATCCGGTTCGGTCTCCCAGCGCAATTCACGTAATGTGGCCAACGCGAGTACGCTGCCGGCCCAGGTGCGGTAATCCTTGGCGGTGAAGTCGGCACCTGTGAGCGATTGCAGGTACGTGTTTATGTCAGAAGAACTGACCGTGTGCCGATCACCGTTTTCATCTAAGTACTGAAAGAGATTTTGCCCGGGGATCTCCTGGCAACGCTTGACGATTCGTGCCAAGCGCCGGTCTTTCACCGTGATCTGGTGTTCGATACCGCTTTTACCGCGAAACTGGAAGCGGATCGCACTGCCGTTGATCTCAACGTGACGGCTGCGCAAGGTGGTCAGGCCATAGGAGCGGTTGTCCCGTGCATATTGGCTGTTGCCGATGCGAATCAGGGTCGAATCGAGCAGGGTGATGACCGTGGCCATGACTTTGTCGCGACTGAAGCCCGGCGCGGCCAGCACTAGGTCCAGTTATTGACGCAGTTTCGGCAAGACCCGGCCGAAATCCCGAAGGCGCCAGTATTTGTCGGCATCCCGCACCTCCCGCCAGCGCGGGTGATAGCGGTACTGCTTGCGACCGCGGGCATCCCGGCCGGTGGCTTGCAGATGCCCACGTGGATCGGCGCAGATCCATACATCGGTGTAGGCCGGAGGCACCGCCAGCGAATTGAGGCGCTTGATCTCATCCGCGTCGGTCATGCGCTGCCCCGTTGGGGCGAAGTAGCAGAACTTGCCCCGCAGTTTTTTACGGGTGATGCCGGGTTGAGTGTCATCGACATAATGCAAGTCGGGCGGCAATACATCGGACATGGTGAGAGTCCTTGCGCTGGAGTCAGTGGCCGTTACTGCGATTGACCCCGCGCCGATGCGGTCGTGCCGAGAAATTCAGGCCAGTACCGCCACCGCTTTGATCTGTGCCCAGAGTTGCTGACCGGTGTGCACACCCAACTGATCCCGGGAATAGCGCGTGATGCGCGCGAGCAACGGAGTGCCGGCCGCATCCAGCCGTATCAGGACATGTGCGGCATTGTCGGCGCTCATTTCGCTGACTACCGTGACCGGCAGACGGTTGAGGATGCTGCTTTGCTCAATGTTATGCAGGCTGAGACTCACATCCCGTGCCTGAACCTTGCAACGCAGTGCATGGCCCGCCACCATCGGCGTATGGGCCACGCGAATACTCAAAGTGGTGTCCGGCAGTTGCAGGGTCAGCAGCTGGTAGTCGCTGTCATACGCACTGACGCACCCTTCGATCACCACGCCCGCGTCATCCCCGAGCGCCAACGGCAAGTCGAGGCGGGCCAGGGTTTGCCCAATCGGGCCGCTGGCCAGTGCCTTGCCGTTGCTGAGCAGGACGATGTGGTCGGCCAGGCGCGCCACTTCATCCTGGGAATGACTGACGTAAAGCACCGGGATGTCGAGTTCATCGTGAAGGCGTTGCAGGTAAGGCAGGATTTCGCTTTTACGTTGGGCGTCCAGCGCGGCCAGCGGTTCATCCATCAGCAGCAGTTTCGGGCTGGTCAACAGGGCGCGGGCCATGCCTACGCGCTGCCGTTCACCGCCCGAGAGGTGTTGCGGGTGTCGGTCCAGCAAATGGCTGATCCCCAACAGTTCGGTGGCATGCGCCATGTCGACCCGGCGCTCGTGCTTCGCAATGCGCTTGAGGCCGAACTCGAGATTGGCCAGCACCGAGAGGTGAGGAAACAGGCTGGCTTCCTGGAACACATAGCCCAAGGCACGTTTGTGTGGCGCCACGAAAATGTTCTGCTCGCTGTCTTGCCAGACTTCGTCATTGACCTGGATAAAGCTTTCATCAGCCCGTTCAAGGCCGGCGATGCAACGCAGGCACGTGGTCTTGCCCGAGCCAGAGTGACCGTAAAGGGCAGTGACGCCACGCCCCGGCAGTTCCAGATCGACATCGAGGGCGAACCCCGAGTAAGCCAGTTTCAGACGCGCACGAATCATCAATCAACTCCAGCCGATTTTGGTTTTACGGCTGGAATACAGCGCCAGCAAGACGACAAACGAGAACACCAGCATCGCCCCTGCCAGCCAGTGGGCCTGCGCGTATTCCATGGCTTCGACGTGATCGTATATCTGCACCGAGACCACGCGGGTTTTATCGGGAATGTTGCCGCCGATCATCAGCACTACGCCGAACTCACCGACGGTGTGGGCGAAACCGAGAATGGCCGCCGTGATGAATCCGGGGCGGGCCAACGGCAGGATCACGCTGAAGAAGGTGTCCCAGGGATTGGCGCGCAGTGTTGCGGCCACTTCCAACGGTCGGGTGCCTATCGCGGAAAAGGCATTCTGCAGCGGCTGGACCACGAACGGCATGGAATACAGCACCGAACCGATGACCAGCCCTGCAAAACTGAATGTGAGGGTGCCAAGCCCCAGTGACTGGGTGAGTTGACCGATGAACCCGTGGGGCCCGAGGGCCAGCAACAGGTAAAAACCAATCACCGTGGGCGGCAGCACCAAGGGCAGGGCAACAATCGCCCCGACCGGGCCGCGCAGCCAGGAGCGGGTGCGCGACAGCCATAACGCAATCGGAGTGCCGATGATCAACAGGATGACCGTCGTCAGAGACGCCAGTTTAAGGGTCAGCCAAATGGCGGAAAAATCGGCACTCGATAGCGACATTCAGATCTCGTAGCCGTAGGACTTGATAACCGCGGCCGCTTTTGGCCCCTTGAGGTAGTCAACCAGGGCTTTGGCAGCCGGGTTGTCTTTACCTTTGTTGAGGATCACGGCGTCCTGTTTGATCGGGTCGTGAAGGCTGGCCGGAACGATCCAGGCCGAGCCACTGGTGATTTTGCCATCCTTGTAGATCTGCGACAGGGCGACAAAACCCAGCTCGGCGTTACCAGTGGAGACAAATTGGTAGGCCTGGGTAATGTTCTGGCCTTCAACGAGCTTGTCCTTGACCTTGTCGGTCAGGCCCTCTTTGGCCAGCACCTGAGTCGCTGCCAGGCCGTAAGGCGCGGCTTTCGGGTTGGCGATGGACAAATGCTGGTACTCATTCTTTTTCAGCACATCGCCCTTGGCATCGACATAGCCGTCTTTAGCCGACCACAGTGCCAGGGTGCCAACCGCATAGGTGAAGCGCGAGCCTTTGACCGTATCGCCTTCGGCTTCAAGTTTCTTCGGCGTGCTGTCGTCTGCCGAGAGGAACACTTCGAACGGCGCGCCATTCTTGATCTGGGTGTAGAACTGACCGGTCGCACCGAAGGACGTAACCAGTTTGTGCCCGGTGTCCTTTTCGAAATCGGCGGCAATGGCCTGAATGGGTGCGGTGAAATTGGCGGCTACGGCAACCTGCACTTCGTCTGCCTGGGCAGAGCCGAAGGCGAACACGGCAAGCAGGCTTGCGAGGCCGGTGGGGACAAAACGTGAGGCGCGGATGATCATGAAACGGCTCCGTCGTAGGCAAATGCAGCCAGGGGGTTATTCGTTATGTACAAAAATATATAACGAACTGTATGCAAACGGAACGTCGAAAATGCACAAATCACAATTTTGTTGCAGCTGAGCAGGGCGCGTCAGCTGCAACAGGGTGGCGTGTTACCGCCCCAGCAATCTGGCCAAACCTTCCTCGGCGAGGCGTTTGGTCAGTTCTGCGGTGGTCAGCTCAACGCCAAGATTGAACGCCTGCCCGGCCCACAGGGTGCTGAAATCCGCTTCATCCTTGGCGCGCAAAGGCATCAGTGCGCCGCCAGCGAGCGGGAAGGCCGGCGCCTTGGCGCTCATTGGACCCAGTTCGCGCATCGCCCGATTAAGAATGCCCCGCGCCGGACGGCCAGTGAAAATGTTGGTGACCGCCGTCTCGCTTTCCTTGGCGGTGCGCAACGCCTTGTGATGGGATGCGCTGACCTTCGCTTCCGGCGTGAACAAATAAGCCGTTCCGACCTGCACCGCCGAAGCGCCGAGCATGAATGCGGCCGCAACCCCGCGTGCGTCAGTGATGCCACCAGCGGCAATCACCGGAATGTTCACCGCGTCGACGATCAGCGGAACCAGCGCAAAGGTCCCGACCTGGCTGCTCAAGTCATCACTGAGGAACATCCCGCGATGCCCTCCGGCTTCATAGCCCATGGCGATGATCGCGTCGCAACCGTGTTGCTCCAGCCACACCGCTTCTTCAACGGTGGTGGCCGATGACAGCACCTTCGCACCGGTGGCTTTAACGCGATCAAGCAAGGATTTTTCCGGCAAGCCAAAGTGGAAGCTCACGACCTCTGGACGAAGCGCTTCGATCACTTCACACGTGGCGTTATCAAAGGGCGCACGGTTGGAAACCGGCGTCGGCGCCTCGAAGTCGGCACCCAGTTCCTGGTAGTAGGGTTGCAACAGGTTTTTCCATTCCAGCGCACGTTGCTCATCCGCCATCGGCGGTTGATGGCAAAAGAAATTGACGTTGATAGGGCGCTGGGTGTGTTGGCGAATCGTTTTCAGTTCTTCGCGCAATTGCTCCGTACTCAACATGGCGGCCGGCATTGAGCCGAGACCGCCAGCGTTACTCGCGGCAATGACCATGGAGGAGAGCGTGGCGCCGGCCATGGGCGCCTGGATAATCGGCAGTTCGATCCCGAGCAGGTCAAGAATGCGGGTATCTGGCCATTGGTTCATGTGCAGTGTTCTCCGACGTTGAGTTCGGGCTGGGACGGTGGAGCAGGATTTGTAACGCAACGACTGGTGCAAGGCCAGTCGTGATTTCGCAATGCCCTACACCTCACGGTAAGTCCAGCGCCAGCGACTCGCGCTCCAGCAACTGACGTTTGCGCTCGACGCCCCAGCGATAGCCTGACAGATTGCCGTCGCTGCGCACCACGCGGTGGCATGGAATCGCCACGGCCAGGCTGTTTGCGCCGCAGGCTTGAGCCACGGCGCGAACCGCTTTTGGCGACCCGATGCGCTGAGCGATATCGGCGTAGCTGGCGGTGCTGCCAACGGGAATCTCGCGCAGCGCTTGCCAGACCCGCTCCTGAAACACTGTGCCGCGTACATCCAGCGGCAAGTCCAGGCCCATCGCGGGCGCCTCGATAAACCCAACGACCCTGGCGATCAGTTGCTCGAATGCAGGGTCGGCGCCGATCAGGTTGGCGCGCCGAAACTTGTCCTGTAGATCGCACACCAGTTGATGAGGATCATCTCCAAGCAAGATCGCGCACACCCCGCGCTCACTCTGCGCCACCAGAATCGCACCCAGCGAGCACTGGCCGACGGCAAAACGAATGTCGTTGTTCTGCCCGGCCGCACGATAATCCCCAGGCTTCATACCGAGCAGTTGATCAGCCGCTTCATAAAAACGGCTGTTGGAATTGAAGCCTGCTTCATAGAGCGCATCCGTCACCGAACTGCCCTCGGCCAGATGTTCCCGAACCCTGCGAGAGCGGTGGGCCGTGGCGTAACCCTTGGGGGTCAGGCCGGTGACGGCTTTAAACACCCGATGAAAGTGGAAACTGCTCAGGCCCGCCGCATCGGCCAGTTCGGCCAGTGCGGGAAGTGTGGTCGCAGATTCGATCCGGCGACACGCAGCCGCCACGGTCGCGGCATGTTGCGCGGCGACCTCACTCTGATCCTTTGCCGCGCGCTTGCTGGGTCGGTAACCGGCTGCCTGCGCCTGTTCGGCCGTGTCGAAGAACTCGACATTCTGCGGCTTGGGCAAACGTGCCAGGCTGCTGGGGTTGCAATAGATGCCCGTGGTTTTGACCGCGTAGACAAACTGCCCATCGGCCTTCGGATCGCGTGCGACAACGGCAGCCCAGCGCGGATCGTTTTCGGTGTTGATCGGGTTCGATTGACTGGCCATGGTTCATGTCCGTTGAGGGATTTCCTGCACGTTAACCGCGTGACAACCGCATCGCACTCCGGCGCTTGCGGTCGAATTCGAAGCGTTCATCCCGCCGTGCGGAACGTAAAGTTGATGCGTTGCTCACCCAGCTGCGGATGGGTTCCGTCCTTGATCGGCAGCACGCCGTGGTAACGCAGGCGATCGACACCGCCCCACACCACGATGTCGCCGTGCAGCAAGGGAATGCGCTGGCTTTTATCGCTGCGCTCAAAACCGCCGAACAGGAACATCGCCGGCAAGCCCAGCGATACCGAAACGATGGGCGCAGCGAAGTCTTGTTCGTCTTTGTCCTGATGCAACGACATCTTCGAACCGGGGACATAGCGATTGATCAGGCAGGAATCCGGCACAAAATCAGCAAATCCTGCCTCCCGTGCTGCCGCTTGCGCCAATTGCAAAAACACTTCGGGCATTGCTGGCCAGGGCTTGCCCGTCTGCGGATCGTGACGGGTGTAACGGTAACCGCTGCGGTCAGTGGTCCAGCCGAGCGTGCCGCAACTGCTCAGGGCAACCGACATGGTGAAACCGCCCGGTGTGACCATCTGACGAAACGCCGCGGCAGCCAGCACGATTTCCAGAGCGGGCAGTACGCGGTCCAGCCACGGCAGGGCGAACCCTCTCAACACGCAGGACTGTTCGCCGATCTGCACGCACTTGGGCTGTTGCTCGGGTTCGGCATCGGCAAACAGGTCGAACGTCTGCGGGTTCATGGGCTCATAACGCATCGTGAAAACATCCTGATGCAAACAGCGCTCCGGCACTTGCGGTCGAATTCAGCTGGGCACTGATTACAACGCTTTGCTGACGCTGATTTCGCTGATCACATCGTCGCCAGCGCCATGGAGAGCGGCCAGTGCTGCCTTGGCTTCTTCTTCTGTGCCGTTTTCAAGCTGGGCAAACTCGAAACGGCGTTCGCCATTGAGTTTGTATTTGATGACGTATTTGGTCGTTTGAGCCACGGTGATGTCTGCCTTTTTAATCGGGTCCGTCACTCAGCTCAGCTTCGTGCTGGAGCGGCGGATGATCTTGATCGAATGAGTCAGCGTCGGTTTGCGGGTCACGCTGATCGGGCGACGGTTGACCGTGTCGATCGTGATGTTCCAGAAACCGGTGCTCGGCGCGGTGATGCGGGCCGGGAAAGTATCGAACGCACCGCCGTGATAGGTATGACGACCGCCATTCTTGAAGCTGCGGAAGTTGGCGTCGTTCATTAAACGGATGTTGCAGGTTTGGGAGCATTGAATGACGACGATGTCGTCTTCGTTGAGGTGCTCGCGCTGGTGGATAAATTTCATGGGGCGCCTCCAGAAGGGCTTTTTCTACAAAATCAAAACGATAGCATGGGCGATTTGGCGCGCAGTTTATCAGCCCGTACAGCTAATTATCCGGCCGGGAAGGGCTACCGAGGCAATAAAAAACAGTTATTACGCATCCCAAGCGCAATCTCCCGGAGAAAAACGGTGATTGCGCTGTCGGAGGGTCTTTATTGGAGGTTTTGTATGAAGTGGGGTTTTTGGGTTCTGCCGCTGGCTTTGGCGATGAGTGGTTGTGCAAGCGTCTCCGATATCAACGAGACGATGCCGACCATGAACGTGATTTCAGGCAAGAAGCCCCATGAATACTCCGAATGCCTGAGCAAGCAACTGGCCGAAAGCCGGGGTGCCTTGCAAGTCGAGCGGCATAAGGACGGGGAACGGGTGATCGTACCGCAGAAGTTTTCGTCGGGGCCGTCCGCTGTTATCGATATCGAAGAACGCTCCGGCGGCAGCAGCATCAAGCTGCACGAGAGCATGTCCAATGTGCCGGTGCGTCCACGAGATGTCAGTGATGCAGTGAATGCGTGCATCTCCGGCTGATAGAATGTCGACCGTTATCGATGCCGTCGAAGCGAGGCTTGGACGGCATTGTCATTTCTGGAGTCGGGCATGAAGCGAGAGCGGGTACGGGAGCGGCATGCAGAGGGTCATATCTCTGCCACCCATGTGATTCAGAATCCGGCGAACCCGGGGGAGTGGATCGTGTTTTTCAAGAAGAGCGCCGGGCGCAGCTTTTTTCTGGTCGATGAGAACGACGAAGTCGAGTCCTTCGTCAGTCTCGACGAGCTGATCGAGACCGTGCGCGGGCTCGGGATCAAATTCGCCGAAATTCACATGTAGGGCAGGGCGGCCTACTTGCAGACCACCACGACGCTGCGGTTCTTGAAGTTGCCCACATCGGCGCCGAGGGTCTTGTCGCTTTCCTTGAGTGCTGGCGTGCCATCGGTGCCGACAATCTGGTAGCCGGTACCTGCGCAGGAGGCTTCGGCTTTCTCGTAGCAGGCGGCCCAGGAGTTGGCCTCCCCGGAGCAATCAATGGCCAGGCCCTGCTCGCCATTGTTCAGGTACATCTTTTCAGAGGTGGCGCAGCCGCTCAGGGCCAGTATTGCGATCAGTGGCAAAAATTTGGTCATGTCGTGGTCGTCGTCAAGGTGGGGGCAAGGCTGTGACAGCGCCAAAGTCAAAAGGTTATAGCCAAAGGCCACTTCGGCGCGGGTATTTCATAAAAAAGCCCTGCGCATGGGCAGGGCTGTGGGCGTGTCAGGCCTCTATCAGTTCTTGTCCTTGCCGCGTCGCGTGGGCTCTGGATGTTCGAGCTGCAACACCGATGCCACTTCGATCGCCATCGCTTCGGAAGGGAAAGGACCGGCGATATTCTCGCCGCCGACGCTGTCTACCCACCATTGACCATCTTTTGCCTTGTTGATCAGGAACCCGTTGACGCTTTTTTCTGCCGACATCTATTTGCCTCGTTGTCTGGTTCAATCGCGCCATGATAGCGCCAAATGCACCGAACCGGTGCTGACCCGCGCAGGGTGGGCGTTTTTGTTATTTGATGTCAGTGCAAATCGGCGAGTCTCTGCTAGGGTTGCGCAGCCGTCTGCTAAACCTGCGGGGAACTATCCGGGCGAATATTTCTCTATGTTGACATCGGTTAGCCAGCGCAGGGCATTGTAAGGTGCTCACTGGCTGATTAGACTGCGCCGAAACTCGTACACACAGCCCTTTCAAGGACTTTTATGATCAAGAAATGCTTGTTCCCAGCAGCCGGTTACGGTACTCGCTTCCTGCCAGCGACTAAAGCCATGCCTAAAGAAATGCTGCCGGTGGTGAACAAGCCACTGATCCAGTACGGCGTCGAAGAAGCACTGGATGCCGGTTTGACCGAAATCTCCATCGTCACCGGTCGCGGCAAGCGCGCCCTGGAAGACCACTTCGACATCAGCTACGAGCTGGAAAACCAGATCAAGGGCACCGACAAGGAGAAATACCTGGTCGGCATCCGTCGCCTGTTGGATGAGTGCTCGTTCTCCTACACTCGCCAGACTGAAATGAAAGGTTTGGGCCACGCGATCCTGACCGGTCGCCCACTGATCGGCGACGAGCCGTTCGCCGTGGTGTTGGCGGATGACCTGTGCGTCAACCTGGAAGGTGACGGCGTACTGAAGCAGATGGTCAAGCTGTACAAGCAGTATCGCTGCACGATCGTCGCGATCATGGAAGTAGATCCGCAAGAAACCAGCAAGTACGGTGTGATTGCCGGCGACCTGATTGGTGACGACCTGTACCGCGTGCGCAACATGGTCGAGAAGCCAAAGCCGGAAGATGCCCCGTCGAACCTGGCGATCATCGGTCGTTACATCATGACGCCGGACATCTTCAGCCTGATCGAACAAACCGAGCCAGGCAAGGGTGGCGAGATCCAGATCACTGACGCCCTGATGAAACAGGCGCAGGATGGTTGCGTGATTGCCTACAAGTTCAAGGGCAAGCGTTTCGACTGCGGCGGCGCCGAAGGCTACATCGACGCGACCAACTTCTGCTTCGAGAACTTCTACAAGACAGGCAAGGCTTACTGATAGCGCCTTGGTTGCTTGTACTGAAAAAATAAACTCACGCTGTGTAAAACATAGGTGAGACTAAGAAAACGTCCCGACTTGTTCGGGGCGTTTTTTTTGCGCGTCGAAAAAAACCTTTCAAATATTGATGTCACCCATTGCGCGAGACTAATAGCTAACTCGTTTAAAATGCTGGCAGTAAATTATTTGTTTTGCTGGGCGCGTGTGTTCGCAAAAAAGGGTTGGCGTAATTTTATTAAGGTGTTTTTTGTTGTTTGTCTCCTGTTGTCTGAAGGCTTTTTCATACATTTTGCATGTGTCTATGTCCATTTGTAACGTGGATATAATATGAAATGATTTACGTATTGAATTGCAGTGTGCCGAAGTTTTAGAAATAAATTGTTTCCCGAATGATAATTTATTTCTCCGTCGCTGGTGACGGTTCGAGGTGTACATGGTGTTCGACGTTATTGTCGTGGGCGCAGGAGCAGTTGGTGGCTCAATTGCTTATGAGCTATCAACACGAGGTCTAAGCGTATGTCGCATAGGTGAGACGGATCGCAAAAATGCAGCGTCAAAAGCTGCGGGCGCGATGAATGGATGTTTCGGGGAGGTAACAAGCGGTCTGCTTTCGAGCGATTATGGTCGATTAAAACTAGATATGGACCGACAAGCCCAGTTTCTATGGTCAAGTTGGGCGGAGCGCTTGGCAATTTCCTCAGGCGATTCTAGTTCGTTATTTACCGCTATCGGGACTCATGTGTTGCTCAATTCCGCTGGCATGGATGAGATAGGCAGCGTTGACTACGACACCAAGGAAGTGCGCAGGAAAGGTTTCACGAGCGCAATGAAAATGCCTCGTGAATTTTTTGTGTGCAGTAAGGAGTTTTACCCATGGCATTAATAAGTGAGCCGACACTCTGCGGAGCGAGATCAAAGCGTTGGTTAGGCCTAAGCGTGCTGATGCTGCCTGTACTCCTGGTGACAGTTGACAATACGGTGCTTGGATTCGCGTTGCCAAAAATTGCCGAGGCTCTGGGTCCGAGCGCTAGCCAGCAGTTGTGGATGATCGATGCTTATTCGCTGGTACTGGCGGGGTTGCTGGTGTCGATGGGTAGTCTGGGAGATCGAGTCGGTCATCGTAAGTTGTTGCTGGCAGGGTCATTGGGTTTTGCGATTGTGTCGGTGCTAACCGCGTATTCCGATACCTCAACGCAACTGATTGCCGGGCGAGCTTGTATGGGCGTTTTCGGTGCAATGCTGATGCCCTCAACGTTGGCCTTGATACGTTCGGTGTTCGAGGACCGAGAAGAACGCAGACTGGCAGTCGCGATCTGGGCAACGACGTTGACGGTTGGCTCGGCACTCGGTCCTTTGGTGGGCGGTGTGTTGCTGGAGTTCTTCAGTTGGGGGGCGATTTTCCTGTTGGCGGTGCCCGTGTTGGTGCCGCTGCTGATACTGGGCCCAATGTTGTTGCCCGAATCTGAGCGAGACGCTTCAGGACCACTGGATCCGCTTAGTATCGTGCAATCGATGGTTGCCCTTGGTGCCATCGTTTATGGCATTAAACACAGCGCGAGTAATGGTATCGACTGGATGACGCTGACAGCGTTAGCAGTAGGCGTAGTTGCGGGCTGGATGTTTGTGCGTCGACAGTTATGTTTGCCAGTGCCGCTGATGGACCTGGCTCTGTTCCGCAGTGGCACCTTTAGCGGCTCTGTCGCGATCAATTTGATGAGCCTCGCGTTTCTCGTCGGCTTCGTATTCTTTACCACTCAGTTTCTGCAGATCGTTCTTCAGATGTCGCCCTTGAGTGCTAGCCTCGCGTTGATTCCTGGTCAGGTCATGGCGATTGTAGTGGGGATGGCGGTCGTGCCTGTCGCACAGCGATTACAGGTGCATGTGCTGATACCGATTTTGATGGCGTTTGCTGGAGCGGCGTTTTTGCTGGTCGCCAGTATGGGCAGTAGCCTGACCGTTTTAGTGGTGGCTTTTGCCTTGCTGAACATTGGCGTGGGCGCGATCGCGACGGTATCCAATGATGTGATTTTGTCATCCGCACCAACAGCAAAGGCGGGCGCCGCGTCTGCCATTAGCGAAACGGCATATGAAGTGGGTGTGGTTTTGGGGACGACAGTGCTCGGCGGTGTCGTTACGGCCTACTATCGCGGCGCATTGCAGCTTCCGGGGATTCTGAGCGAAGAGCAGATGATGCTGGCGAGTGAGACGCTGTCTGGCGCCTATCATGTGGCGGCAGGTTTGAAGGGTGATCAAGCAAGGGAATTGATGGCGCAGGCGGGAAGGGCATTCGAAGGTGGGATCGGTTTGGTTTCGTGGGTGACGTTCGGCTTGGCGCTCACGGCGATTTTGATGGCTTGGCGCACTCTGCGGCCATCGAAAACGCAATCTGCAGAGGGGCATTGATCGAAAACGAAGATTGGGCTGCGCATTTCTGCACAATGCTTGCTCCGTGGGCGTCCGCAGGTATGCTGGTCACCTGCCAAGGAGATTGAAAATGGCCTACGATTTTGACCTTTATGTGATTGGTGCCGGTTCCGGCGGTGTGCGGGCGGCGCGGTTTGCGGCCGGGTTTGGCGCGAAAGTGGCCGTTGCGGAGAGTCGTTACCTGGGCGGTACCTGTGTGAACGTCGGCTGTGTGCCGAAGAAATTGCTGGTGTACGGCGCGCATTTCGCCGATGACTTCGAGCAGGCCTCGGGTTTTGGCTGGACGCTGGGCCAAGCGCAGTTCGACTGGCCGACGCTGATCGCCAACAAGGACCGTGAGATCAATCGCCTCAACGGCATCTACCGCAACCTGCTGGTCAACAGTGGCGTGACCTTGCATGAGGGGCACGCGAAGATCGTCGATCCGCATCAGGTCGAGGTCAATGGTGAGTGCTTCACCGCGAAAAACATCCTGATCGCCACCGGCGGCTGGCCGCAGATCCCGGAGATTCCGGGGCATGAGCATGCGATCAGTTCCAACCAGGCGTTCTTCCTCAAAGAACTGCCCGAGCGAGTTCTCGTTGTGGGTGGTGGTTATATCGCCGTCGAGTTTGCCGGGATTTTCCATGGCCTCGGCGCACAAACCACGCTGGTGTATCGCGGTGAGATGTTCCTGCGCGGTTTTGACGGTTCGGTGCGCAAGCATTTGCAGGAAGAGCTGACCAAGCGGGGCATGGACCTGCAGTTCAACGCGGACATCGAGCGCATCGACAAGCAGGCTGACGGCAGCCTGAAAGTCACGCTCAAGGATGGTCGCCAATTGGAAGCCGATTGCGTGTTTTACGCGACCGGTCGGCGTCCGATGCTGGACAATCTCGGGTTGGAAAACACCGGGGTCAAACTCGACAAGAAAGGCTTCGTCGAGGTCGATGATCTCTATCAGACCGCCGAGCCGTCGATCCTGGCCTTGGGCGATGTCATCGGTCGCGTGCAACTGACGCCGGTGGCGCTGGCCGAAGGCATGGCGGTTGCGCGACGCCTGTTCAAGCCTGAGCAATATCGTCCCGTGGATTACAAGATGATCCCGACGGCGGTGTTCAGCTTGCCGAATATCGGCACCGTCGGTTTGACCGAAGAGGAGGCTCGCGAAGCTGGCCATGAGGTGCAGATTTTCGAGAGCCGTTTCCGCCCGATGAAGCTGACCCTGACTGAATGTCAGGAGCGCACCTTGATGAAACTGGTGGTGGATGCCAAGACCGACAAAGTGCTGGGTTGCCACATGGTCGGTCCGGAGGCCGGGGAGATCGTTCAGGGCCTGGCGATTGCGTTGAAGGCGGGCGCGACCAAGCGCGACTTCGACGAGACCATCGGCGTGCACCCGACGGCCGCCGAAGAGTTCGTCACCATGCGTACGCCGGTCGCCGGTTAATCGTCTTTGGCTGCGTCTGGCGCCGTCGCAACGACGGCCGCCAGACGCACGCTTTCCTCCAGGTCTGCCTGGGCTTTGGTCAATTCAAATTCCAATGATTTGTTGATCTGCGACTGCTCATCGACATTCTGTTTGAGCGCCTGACTTTCCAGCAGGGCGATGCGCAAGCGTTCCTGGAGGAGGGTGCGCTCGCTGTCTACGCGGGTTGTCTGCTCCAGCAGTTGATCCTGACGGGTATTGCTTTGCTTTAGCTGCTCCTGCATCAGGCTCAGCTCTCGCAGCGTGCCGCGGTTTTCAGTCAACAAGCGCTCGTTGTCACGGTGCAGCTGGGTGATTTCGTCCTGGCGGACGAGCGCGCTCTGCTGCGCCTGACGCAATTCCATCTGTAGCTGTTGCACCTGGCCTTCGTGGCGGCTCAGCTCCTGCTCACGCTGCTCCTTGACCGCGTTGCGATAGTGCTCCAGCGCCTCGCGGGCATGCAGGTGTTTCTCTTCAAGGGAGCGGATCTGCTCGTCCTTGTCTTGCAGGCGCAACTCGAAATCGGTCAGGGCCTGGTTCAGGCCGGCGTTGCGCGATTGCTCCGATTGCAGCAGGGCGCGGGTTTCTTGCAGGGCTTCGGATTCCTGGGTCAGTGCCAGGCTTTGAAATTCGTATTGTTGCTGCAGCTCAGTGTTGTTGTCTTTTGCTTCGGCCAACTGGGTTTCCAGGTCTTTGCGCTGTTGCTCGAACTGCTCGCGGGCCTGATCGATAGGCTCTTGCGCCTGCTCCTTGAGCCGTTGCGCCAGTCGCGCGACCAATGCCAGCAGCTCATCGTCAATCGGCGCTGACGGTTCTTCAGTGATTTCGACTCGGTCATCCAGCTCTTTGAGATAGCGATGGATCGTGGTTTTCGACCCGGTATTGCCCATCTCGATCCGTACCGCATCAATGCTGGGGTTTTCACCACGAGCGAGGATTGCCAACCGGGCAGCCTGAACTACCGCTTTATTTACGCCGCCACGTGCCATGAGATCTCCTACGATTTATAACTGTGGTACATACCATTTCAATACACATTGTACCATTCAAACTAAAAAGTTAAATACTGAATGTAATTAACACGGGATATACTGGTATTACCCCGTGTCATTCCTGATTTCGTGGGTTCAAGGCTTTATTCCAGTACACAACGCACTCTGTAGGAGCGAGCCTGCTCGCGAAAAACCCGAGAGCGCCGCAGTCCCAGGTGATGGTGTTTTTCAATGAGTGATATCGAGCGTTACCTGCAAGCCGCGACACGCGACAACACCCGGCGCAGCTATCGGGCGGCCATCGAACACTTCGAGGTGGCGTGGGGCGGGTTTCTGCCGGCGACCAGCGATAGCGTGGCGCGTTATCTGGTCGCCCACGCCGGGGTGTTGTCGATCAACACCCTGAAGCTGCGCTTGTCGGCGTTGGCGCAGTGGCACAACAGCCAGGGCTTTGCCGATCCGACCAAAGCGCCAGTGGTGCGCAAGGTGTTTAAAGGCATTCGGGCGCTGCACCCGGCCCAGGAGAAACAGGCTGAGCCTTTGCAGCTTCAGCATCTGGAACAAGTGGTGGCCTGGCTGGCGCAGGAAGCGCAAACCGCGAAAGCCGAAAATGACCGTCCTGCGCTGTTGCGCGCCAAGCGGGACACCGCATTGATCCTGCTGGGGTTCTGGCGCGGCTTTCGCAGTGACGAGTTGTGCCGGCTTCAGATCGAACACGTGCAGGCCAGCACCGCTGTCGGCATCACGCTGTACCTGCCGCGCAGCAAGAGTGATCGCGAGAACCTCGGCAAAACCTATCAAACCCCGGCATTACAGCGACTGTGCCCGGTGCAGGCCTATATCGACTGGACCACTGAAGCGGCGCTGGTACGCGGGCCGGTGTTCCGCGGCGTCGACCGCTGGGGCCATTTAAACGAAGAGGGTCTGCACGCCAACAGTGTGATTCCATTGTTGCGTCAGGCGTTGGAGCGCGCAGGCATCGCCTCCGAGCATTACACCAGCCACTCGCTGCGCCGTGGTTTTGCAACGTGGGCGCATCAAAGTGGATGGGACTTGAAGTCGCTGATGAGCTACGTGGGCTGGAAGGACATGAAGTCCGCCATGCGCTACATCGAGACCAGCCCGTTTCTGGGCATGACGCGACTCGAAAAACCTGTCGCACCGTAAATTCAGTTTTCTTCTATTAATAACGTTGGCTAATAGCCAAAGCCAATCAGCAGCATCAGGTTTGCCAATGAGCTATCGAGCGATTGGATAGGTAAAGTTCTTTCCATCAACTTCTTAACCCCTGACGGAGAGTCAACGATGCCTATCATCAACAGCCAAGTTAAACCTTTCAAAGCTGACGCCTTCAAAAACGGCGACTTCGTAAAAGTCTCGGACGCTGACCTGAAAGGCAAGTGGTCGGTCGTGTTCTTCTACCCAGCCGACTTCACCTTCGTTTGCCCAACCGAACTGGAAGACCTGGCTGACAACTACGACGCGTTCCAGAAGCTGGGCGTCGAGATCTACAGCGTGTCCACCGACACTCACTTTGCCCACGCTGCCTGGCACAACACTTCGCCAGCCATCGGCAAGATCCAGTACACCATGATCGGCGACCCGACCCACGCCATCTCCCGCAACTTCGACGTACTGATCGAAGAAGCTGGCCTGGCTGACCGTGGCACCTTCGTGATCAACCCTGAAGGCCAGATCAAGATCGTTGAACTGAACGATGGCGGCGTAGGCCGTGACGCTTCCGAGCTGCTGCGCAAGATCAAGGCTGCCCAGTACGTCGCTGCTCACCCGGGCCAGGTTTGCCCAGCCAAGTGGAAAGAAGGCGAGGCCACTTTGGCTCCGTCCCTGGACCTGGTCGGCAAGATCTAAGTCTGTGACGCGCTTCATCAGGGCGGACATCCGCACCTTCTAAGCAAGCTGCACCGCCCAATAAAAACGCCCGGGCGAGATTCGCTCGGGCGTTTTTTTGTCTCAAGAATTCAAGGAAATCGCCCGTATGTTGGACACCAATCTTAAAACCCAGTTGAAATCGTACCTGGAACGGGTCACCCAGCCGATCGAGATCGTTGCTTCCCTCGACGACGGTGCGAAATCCCAGGAAATGCTCGAACTGCTGAAAGACGTTGCCAGTCTTTCCACTCAAATTACGTTGCTCGATAACGGTGACGATGCACGCAAACCATCGTTTTCGATCAACCGCCCGGGAGCCGACATCAGCCTGCGTTTCGCCGGTATCCCGATGGGCCACGAATTCACTTCGCTGGTGTTGGCGCTGCTGCAAGTCGGCGGCCACCCTTCGAAAGCCAGCGCTGAAGTGATCGAACAGATTCGCTCGCTCAAAGGCGAGTTCACCTTCGAGACGTACTTCTCGCTGTCCTGCCAGAACTGCCCGGACGTGGTCCAGGCATTGAACTTGATGGCCGTGTTGAACCCGAACATCCGTCACGTCGCCATCGACGGTGCGTTGTTCCAGGCGGAAGTCGATGAGCGCCAGATCATGGCGGTCCCGAGCATCTACCTCAACGGTGTGAACTTCGGTCAGGGGCGCATGGGCCTGGAAGAAATCCTCGCCAAGATCGACACCAGCGGCATCGAACGCCAGGCCGAGAAAATCAGCGCCAAAGAAGCCTTTGATGTGCTGGTGGTCGGCGGTGGCCCGGCCGGTGCGTCGGCGGCGATCTACGCAGCGCGTAAAGGTATTCGTACCGGCGTCGCGGCTGAGCGTTTTGGTGGGCAGGTGCTGGACACCATGGCCATCGAAAACTTCATCTCCGTGCAGGAAACCGAGGGGCCGAAACTGGCTGTCGCGCTTGAAGAACACGTCAAACAGTACGACGTGGACATCATGAACCTGCAACGCGCAGACAAATTGATCACGGGCAAAGCAGGTGAATTGCACGAAGTTCACTTCGCCAGCGGCGCGAAGCTCAAGGCCAAAACCGTGATCCTCGCGACCGGTGCGCGGTGGCGTGAAATGAACGTCCCGGGCGAGCAGCAATACCGCAACAAGGGCGTGGCGTACTGCCCGCACTGCGACGGTCCGCTGTTCAAAGGCAAGCGCGTGGCGGTGATCGGCGGTGGCAACTCCGGCGTTGAAGCGGCTATCGACCTGGCCGGTATCGTGTCCCATGTCACGCTGCTTGAGTTCGACGTGCAGTTGCGCGCCGATGCCGTGTTGCAGCGCAAGTTGCACAGTTTGCCGAACGTCACCGTGATCACCAGTGCGCAGACAACCGAAGTCACCGGCGACGGTCAGAAGGTCAACGGTTTGCGCTACAAGGATCGCCAGACGGACGAACAGCGCACCGTGGAACTGGAAGGGATCTTCGTGCAGATCGGTTTGCTGCCTAATACCGATTGGCTCAAAGGCACCATCGAGTTGTCACCTCGTGGCGAGATCATTGTCGATGCGCGTGGTGAAACGTCGGTGCCGGGCGTGTTCGCTGCCGGTGACGTGACGACCGTGCCGTACAAGCAGATCGTGATCGCGGTGGGTGAGGGTGCCAAGGCTTCCCTCAGTGCTTTTGACCACTTGATCCGCACTTCCGCCCCGGCATAAACCCTGGCGCTGAAAACACAAAACCCCATGAGTGATCATGGGGTTTTTTTGTGTTGATAAAGATCGCAGGCTGCGATCTTTTGACGTTAATTTACAGCGGCGTTGGCTGAATGATTTCGACCCAATAGGCATCGGGATCCTTGATGAACGCCAGGCTCTTCATGCGGCCGTCACTCAGGCGCTTCTGGAAATCGCAGCCCAAGGCTTCAAAACGTTCGCACGCGGCGACGATGTCCGGCACCGAGATGCAGATGTGGCCGAAACCGCGAGGGTCGGTATTGCCGTTGTGGTAGGCAAAGTCCGGATCGTTTTCGGTGCCGTGGTTGTGGGTCAACTCGAGGATGCCCGGGATCGACTTCATCCACTGGGTGCGCGCAGCAGCATCGGCCGGGATCTGGTTTTTATCGACCAGCGCCAGGAAGTACAGGCTGAACTCGGCTTCCGGGAAGTCACGCTTCTCTACCAGCGTAAAGCCCAGCACGCGGGTGTAGAAATCCAGGGACTTGGTGATGTCCTTGACCCGCAGCATGGTGTGATTGAAGACAAAATTCTGGGTGGCGGTGTCTGGCTGGGCGGTGACACCCGGGAAGCTGTTCAATTCGTGCAGGCTCATGGGCCCTCCGGAAAATATGTGGGCTAACGAATGGCGACAATGATACGCAAGGGCTCTGACATCGCCAAACCCAAACAGTCGGCTATTGCCTGACAGCCGGCCTGGGCCCAGACTTTGCGGATTAAATTCTGGGTGCTCATTGCAATGTTTCGAACCGGTAAATCGCTGCTCGTCCTGTTGGCATTGTTGTCAGGCATTAACCCTGCGTTCGCCGAAGCGCCGGCCATGACCTGGCCGGACGGCTGGCAGGTTGAAGTCATTCCTCCCGAAGCCGATTCGAAGGTCAGCCGCCAACGGGCGGTGAAGAATGATCAAGACGGTACACCGGTCATGGTCATGGAACTGACGGTGAGCCAGGTCGAAAACGATCATCAGGTAAACCTGGAAGGCGTGTTGCTGGAAATGCGCAAGGCTGTGCAAAAAGATTTCTTTGCGGGCGGTTATCAAAGTGTCTGTACACGCATTCGCGCGACGACACTGAGTCAATTGGCAGCACTGGAGACAACCTGCACCATCACGCAGAATGGCAGGCATGTGCTCTCTCAAACATTGGTCGCTGCGGTGGGTGCCGATAAAGCCTATGTTCTTTCATACGCCGGGCAGGCTGAGGCTTACAAGGCGAGCGAGGGAGAAATACAGGTCGCACGCAACAGCCTGAAACTTTAGTTGGCGGCGGCGACGTCGTGACACATGAAGAAAAATTTAGATACCCGAATGGATTAAGCACAAAGTTGATAGGCAATTAGGTAAGTGAGCGTGACCTCCCTGGATTTAGATGGCGCCCACAAAAAAAGCCCTGCACTGGCAGGGCATTTTTATTGCTGCAAATGTTAGCCGCGCAGCCAGGAATCAACAGTAGCGGCGCCATATTGCTCTTTCCAGGCTTTCAGGCCGCGATGATTGCCGCCCTTGGTTTCGATCAGTTCGCCGGTGTGCGGGTTCTGATAAACCTTGACCACGCGAGCGCGGCGGGTTTTTGGCGCAGCGGCCTGCTGCAAGCCGGATTTGCTCGGGTTCGGATCGAGGATGGCGATGATGTCACGCAGGCTCTTGCCGTATGTTTTCATCAAGCCCTGGAGCTTCTCTTCGAATTCGATTTCTTTCTTGAGCCCGGCATCGTTCTTCAAGGATTCCAGCTGCTTGAGCTGTTCTTGAAGGGCTTTTTCGGCTGCACGAAATTCAGCGAGTCTGGACAATATCTTTACTCCAATAGTGTGTTTGGCTGATACCAACCGCGAACAAAGCTATAAGCCAAGAGCCTTGAAGCGACCCGGTGAGAATGGCTCACCTGCCAATTTACTGCAGGCATGAAAAATTGTAGTAGTTAATTGGCCAAGAGTAAATCCTGACTTTTTCTTCATGTAACAACAGTTGTATTTTTATTCGCGATGGCGCGTAAAAGCGTTGTTTTATCGGTTAGTCCGTTAGTTAATAGTCACTTAATGCGCTAATGAACTCTGCACCAGACATCGGTTTGCCGTACAGATAACCCTGAAGGAAATTCACTCTTTGATCGCTCAGGTAGTCACTTTGCTCCTCTGTTTCCACACCTTCGGCAACCAGCGCCAGGTCGAGCTTGCCTGCCAGCTCGATGATGCTGTCCAGTATGTGACTGGAGAGCGTGTCGATGCCGATCATGGCGACAAAGCTCTGATCGATTTTCAGGAAGTCCACATTGAACTGACGCAAATAACCAAGGCTTGAATGACCGGTGCCGAAGTCATCAATGGCCATTTTTACCCCTAACTCATGAAGTTGCTCGAACAGTTGAAGGGTGGTCGCTGTCGGGGAAATCAATTCCCGTTCGGTCAGCTCCAGGACCAGGTGGACCGAGCCGGGCGCAAACGCGTCAAGGAATTCACGGCAATCTTTGACCAGCACCAGGTCCTGGCAATGACTCGCGGTGATATTGATGCCGATATGAAAGGGCTCGCTGAAAGAGGCCGATTGCGGTGCGAGCAGGGCGGCAGTTTGTTTCATCAGCGAGCGGGTCATCGGTACGATAAGCCCGGTGTGTTCGGCAAACGGAATGAACAGGTCCGGACGCACCAGGCCTTCCTTTGGATGTTTCCAGCGCATCAGCACTTCGCAACCGGCCCAGCGTTTGCTGTCGCCATGCACAACGGGCTGGAAGTACGGAATGAACTCCGACGCGTCCAGTGCCCTTTGCATTTCATGGGTCGGCGACATTGCGCGCTTTTGCAGGAAGTGAACGATGGACCCGGAGATCACACCGAAAAAAATCAGCAAACTGAACAGGGGCGGGTATTCGCTGCTCATGTATCGCCAGGTTTCGCCTTCGGGGAAACCTGCCGAAACAGTAAAGGCATAGTTTTCGGACAGCTCAGTGCTCTGGGCGACCGGCAATTCTGGCCGTTCACCTTTGTGGACCTTGCCGTCCGCCGACAGCCAATCCGGGCCGACTTGCAGCAACAGCGTGGTCTTGCGGCCGATCAGGCGCAGGATGTTGCTCAAGTGATAACCGTCCAGGGTCGTCAGCACGCCTTTCTTGCCTTCGCTGAGGCGATACACCAGCAACGCCGTATTGGGCGTCACCGGATTGCCGTTCATGAGCCATAACCCTCCGCGCGTGTAGTCGCCAGGGTTGACTACTTCGTGGTACTCGCCGAACAGCGAGCTGCAATACAGATCATCGCCCCAGACCAGATTGGTCGAGCGCACAAAAGGGCGGCGGGTGACTTGTTCGCGCAGGGCGAGCGTGACGTCTTTGCAGTTCTGGCCGGCCAGCGGCAGCAAGATCTGGGCTGCATGGGCCGTGTTATCGAGCATCAGGTCGAACTGGCGAATCGCTTCGTGGGCGGTCTGTTCGGTGCCTTGTTTAAGCGTGCGCTCCGCCTGCCAATAGAGGATGACGGCCCCCAGCAGGATTGGAAGCAAACCACTGACCAGGGTGATAGCAACCCTGAGGTTGCGTTGGTGAGCTTTGGCTTTCAGTGGCATTCACAAAACCTGTTGCAATGATGTTGGGCTCTCAAAAGCTGGCAGGGCAGTAGGCCTCCCATAAAGAGTTCGGGTATGGCCATGATAGTTGGCCGTTGGCGGTTGTGCCGCTCGTTGATGCTCATCGGCTGCGGGTTGTCTGCCGGGCGTCGAACAAGCGTGACAGTCGAATGATACGTGATCGCGCCGCACCCTCGTTGCGCGAACGTATGACGATCCATGAGCAAAACCTGTCAAAACCCTCCAGTGCAACAAACCCCTTGCGCGCTCACGGGAAAAGGGGATTTTATACAGAAGGCGGACAAACTGATTTACGCTGTGTAGAATCCGGTTACGCATACAATAATAATCGTCTTCTGGCAGCAGAAGCCTCGCCCGCAAGAGCCTTGGGTCGACAATGAAGATATTCGGGTTTCAACTGATCTACGGTGACTTCCTCGCCCGCAGCGTGCGGGGCATCTCCTGCGCGCCACCCACCGGTCTCAGCATTGCTAGCAACTAACCTTTGTTAATTGATAAGAATGATGAGGCGCCGACCATGGCAGATTTATACGAAAACCCAATGGGCCTGATGGGCTTTGAATTCATCGAGCTCGCTTCGCCGACCCCCAATACCCTGGAGCCGATCTTCGAGATCATGGGCTTCACCAAGGTCGCGACCCACCGCTCCAAAAACGTACACCTGTATCGCCAGGGCGCGATCAACCTGATCCTCAACAATGAACCCAACAGCGTGGCCTCGTACTTCGCCGCAGAGCACGGTCCGTCGGTGTGCGGCATGGCGTTCCGCGTCAAGGATTCGCAAAAGGCCTACAACCGTGCGCTTGAGCTCGGTGCCCAGCCGATTCACATCGAAACCGGCCCGATGGAACTGAACCTGCCGGCAATCAAAGGCATTGGCGGCGCGCCGCTGTACCTGATCGACCGTTTCGGTGAAGGCAGCTCGATCTATGACATCGACTTCGTGTTCATTGAAGGCGTTGACCGTCACCCGGTCGGTGCAGGCCTGAAGATCATCGACCACCTGACGCACAACGTGTATCGCGGTCGCATGGCCTACTGGGCCAACTTCTACGAGAAGCTGTTCAACTTCCGTGAAATCCGTTATTTCGATATCAAGGGCGAGTACACCGGCCTGACCTCCAAGGCCATGACCGCGCCGGACGGCATGATCCGCATCCCGTTGAACGAAGAATCGTCCAAGGGCGCCGGTCAGATCGAAGAGTTCCTGATGCAGTTCAACGGCGAGGGCATTCAGCACGTTGCGTTCCTGTCCGATGACCTGATCAAGACCTGGGATCACCTGAAAAGTATCGGCATGCGCTTCATGACCGCGCCACCGGAAACCTACTACGAAATGCTCGAAGGCCGTTTGCCGAACCACGGTGAGCCGGTGGGCGAACTGCAAGCGCGGGGCATTTTGCTGGACGGTTCGTCCGAGTCGGGCGACAAGCGCCTGCTGTTGCAGATCTTCTCGGAAACCCTGATGGGGCCGGTGTTCTTCGAGTTCATCCAGCGCAAGGGTGATGACGGTTTCGGCGAAGGTAACTTCAAGGCGCTGTTCGAATCGATCGAGCGGGACCAGGTGCGTCGTGGTGTGTTGACCACTGACTAAGCGGGTGTGAATGTAAAAAAACCGGTCCTTTGTGACCGGTTTTTTTTAGGTTCTGCGCTGTCGGACCAAATGCTTGAACCCTTCAAACACCAACACCAGCACCGCCATCCAGATCGGGATGTACGTCAGCCACTCGCCGGGCTTGATGCTTTCCCCCAGCAACAACGCCACGCCCAGCAACAGCACCGGTTCGACATAGCTCAACAGCCCGAACAGGCTGAAGGGCAGCAAGCGGCTGGCGATGATATACACCACCAGTGCCGACGCACTGATCACGCCCAGTACCGGAATCAACAGCGACAGCCACGGATGCTGCTCGAACACGCCGAAACCTTGCTCGCCACTCTGCACGAACCAGAATGCCACGGGCAGCGTCAACGCCATGTCCAGCCACAAGCCGCCGAGATTGTCCGCCGCCAAGCGCTTGCGCAGAACGAAATAGGTCGGGTAGCCGATGCACACCAGCAGCGTCGCCCAGGAAAAACCGCCGACCTGATACAACTCATTGACCACCCCGAGGCACGCGAACACCACGGCGACTTTTTGCAGGTACGAGAGACGTTCGCCATACGCGATGCGCCCGGTCAGGACCATGGTCAGTGGCAACAGAAAGTAACCGAGGGATACATCCAGGCTGTAACCGTTGAGCGGTGCCCACATGAACAGCCAGAGTTGTACGCCGAGCAGGGCGGAAGAGGCGATCAGGCCGCCGATCAATTTTGGCTTGGCGACCGCGCGCCGGACCAACTCGACCACGCGTTTCCATTCGCCGGACACCACCATGAACACGGTCATGCACGGCACCGTCAGCAACATGCGCCAGCCGAAAATTTCCACACCGCTCAATGGAGTGAGCAGCGAGGTGTAGTAATACATGACGGCAAACAGCACCGAGGCTGAAACCGATAGAGCGATACCTTTAGACAAGCTGTCCTCGCGAGGTTGAAGGTGAAACGGGGGTGCGGAGGATACGTGGTTTTAGCCGTGATTACTGATCAACAATCACCTCCGTAGGCGGATTCTGTAGGAGCCGGCTTGCTGGCGATCCAGACGACGCGGTATGTCAGGCACGCCGCCTTCGCTGGCAAGCCAGCTCCTACAGAGGATGAGTTTCGTCAGGCAATGCGTGGTTTGCGCCCCGACACAAAGTGGCTCACATCATTGAACCCCGGTGTCGAGGCATGCCCCGGCGTTACCAGCGAGTCAATGAACGCCTCGTCTTCGGCGGTGATTTCTACCGCTTGTGCCTTAGTGTAGGCGTCCCATTGCGCTTCGGTGCGAGGCCCGACGATGGCCGAAGTGACCGCGCTGTTGTTCAGCACCCAGGCGATGGCGAATTCAACGATGCCCACGCCGCGCTGTTGGGTGTACTGCTGGATTTGCTGGGCGATGCGCAACGATTCGACGCGCCATTCGGTTTCCAGAATTCGTTTGTCCGCACGCCCGGCGCGGCTGGTGGCGTCCGGTTTCACGTCCGGCGCGTACTTACCACTGAGCACACCGCGTGCGAGCGGACTGTAAGGCACCACGCCAAGACCGTAGTTTTGCGCAGCGGTGATCTGCTCGGACTCGGCCTGGCGGTTGACGATGTTGTACAGCGGTTGGCTGATCACCGGCCGGTCGACGCCGAGCTGGTCGGCCACGCGAATGACTTCTGCGATGCGCCAGCCACGATAGTTGGACAGGCCCCAGTAACGGATTTTGCCCTGGCGAATCAAATCGCCGATGGCCGACACCGTGACCTCCAGCGGTGTGTTGTGGTCTTCGCGGTGCAGGTAATAGATGTCGAGGTAGTCGGTGCCCAGGCGCGTCAGGCTGGCGTCGATGCCGTTGAAAATGTGCTTGCGGTTCAAGCCGCTGCGGTTCGGCACGCCGTCCACCGGACCGAAACCGACCTTGGTGGCGAGTACCCATTCATGGCGGTGGCTGGCGATGGCCTCGCCGACGATTTCTTCGGAGCGACCGTTGGTGTAGACGTCCGCCGTGTCGATGAAATTGATGCCCTGGTCCCAGGCCTTGGCGATGATTCGCAGGGAATCTTCAGTGCTGGTCTGTTCGCCGAACATCATGGTGCCCAGGGTCAGGGTGGACACCTGCAGACCTGAATGACCCAGCGTGCGATAGCTCATGAGCAAATCCTTTTACCAGTGGGAAAGGCTCAATCAGATACCAGAACCATTGCCGGGAGCAAACGCAAATCTCAAACACACTCCAATCAACTGTAGGAGTGAGCCTGCTCGCGATGACGGAGTATCAGCCAACATCCATGTTGACTGTGAAACCGCTATCGCGAGCAGGCTCGCTCCTACAGGGGAAATGGGTGGTGATCAGGCGCGCAAGGTTCGGGTCATGCGCAACGCCAGCAAGCTACCGCAGACAATCACGCCTGCCAGCAGATACAGCGCGGCATCGGTCGACCCAGTGCTGTCCTTGACCCAGCCCACCAGGTACGGGCTGAGGAAACCGGCCATCTGGCCCATGGAATTGATCAACGCCAGGCCACCGGCAGCCGCACCGGCACTGAGCAGGGCGGTTGGTACCGGCCAGAACATCGGCAGGCCGGTGAGGGCGCCCATGGTGGCGATGGTCAGGCCGAGGATGGCGATGGCCGGGTTGGCGGCGAAGTTCACGGCGATCAACAGCCCCAACGCGCCCATCAGCATCGGCACCACCAGATGCCAGCGACGTTCTTTGCGCAGGTCCGCCGAGCGGCCGACCATCAACATGAAAACAGCAGCCAACAGGTACGGAATCGCACTGAGCCAACCGATCACCAGGTTATCGCTGAAGCCCAGGTTCTTGATGATCGACGGCAGCCAGAAGTTGATCGCGTAGACGCCACTCTGGATACAGAAGTAGATCAGGCCGAACGCCCAGATCGCCGGGTTCTTGAACACCGCCAGCAGCGAATCGGTGGTGGTTTTAGGTTTGTTGGCCAAGTCCTCGGCATGGTCGGCTTCCAGCACCGAGCGCTCGAACGGGGTCAGCCATTTGGCGTTGGCATAACTGTCGCTGAGCAGGAAATAGGCGAGAGCGCCGAGCACAACGGTCGGAACACCTTGCAGCAAAAACATCCACTGCCAACCGGCCAGGCCACCTTGCCCGGCCGCGAAGTGATTGAGAATCCAGCCAGAAAACGGACTGCCCAACAAACCGGACACCGGGATCGCCGACATGAACAACGCCATGATGCGGCCACGGCGGAACGTCGGGAACCACTGCGAGAGGTACAACACCACGCCCGGGAAGAACCCGGCTTCGGCCGCGCCCGTGAACAGGCGCAAGGTGTAGAACTCGGTCGGCGTGGTGACGAACAACAGGCACGTCGACAGCGTGCCCCAGGTGATCATCATCAGCGCGATCCAGCGTCGTGGGCCGAACTTGGTCAGGGCCAGGTTGCTCGGCACGCCGCACAACACATAGCCGATAAAGAAGATGCCGGCGCCGAGGCCGTACACCGTTTCGCTGAATTTCAGCGCATCGAGCATCTGCAACTTGGCAAATCCAACGTTCACCCGGTCGAGGTAGTTGAACAGGTAACAGATGAAAATGAAGGGGATCAAACGCAGCGTAATGCGTTTGTAGACGGCGTTTTTATCGTCAGCGATGGCCTGGGACGCTACGGCGCTCTGTGACATGGCGGCTCTCTCTTTATTATGATTTTTTGCGATGCAAAGGGTAACGTTGATCGCCCTGAGAGTCTCGGCCACCGTAATGGTTGCTGTCTTTGTGCCTGCGCACAGGGTTTGCGAATCAGCCCTGTGCGGGTGAACAAGCCGTTCCATCCATGTCTTCAAGGATCACGCCCATGTTTGAACTCGATCACGACCTGGCCCAGGACATCGTCGACCGGGCGATGGCCATCCTGCCGTACAACGTCAACGTCATGGACAACCAAGGGCTGATCCTCGGCAGCGGCGAACCGGAGCGGGTCAACACTCGCCACGAAGGGGCGCAACTGGTGTTGGCCAACGGCCGCGTGGTCGAGATCGACGCGCAAACCGCGATTCATCTCAAGGGCGTGCAGCCGGGCATCAACTTGCCGCTGATGCTCGATCAACGCTTGATCGGCGTGCTTGGCATCACTGGTGAACCCGAGCAACTGCGCACCTACGCCGCGCTGGTACGCATGACCGCCGAAATGCTGGTGGGCCAGCGCAACCAGCAGGCCGAGCAACAATGGCGGCGCCAGCGTTGCGATGATCTGCTGGCATTGTTGCTCAGTGACGCCGGCAGTTCGCCGCGCTTGATCGACGAGGCACAGCAACTGGGTTTGAAACCGCACATGACCCGCGTGCCGTACTTGTTTGAATTGGGTTTGGAACACGGGCCGGGGCAAACCGTCGAGGCGCTCAGCGCCTGGTTGACGACCCGCTATCCCGACAGTTGGTGCGTGAGTTCAGCCAAGTCTTCGCTGCTCTGGTGCCGACCGGCCAGCCAATCCATCGAGAATGACCGCTTGCTGGATAAGCTCGATGGCCTGGGCTGGAACATCCTGCGCCTCGCCGTGGGCGGGCAGGCCGATGGACTGACAGGTTTACGCCGTTGCTATCGTCGGGTCGGTGACTTGTTGGCTTACGGGCGTGATGTGTTGCCAGGCTCTCGACTGCTGACCCTCAACCGCTATCGCCTGCCCGTGATGCTCTGGCGTCACCGTGACGACGATGCTCTTGACGAGTTACTCAACCCGCTGCGCAAAGTCATCGCAAAGGACAGCAATGGCCAATTGTTGGCTACGCTACGCAGTTGGTGTGACCACGACGGTCAAAGTCAGGCCTGCGCCGATGCGTTGGGGATTCATCGCAACAGCCTGCGTTATCGGATGGAACGGATTGCTGAACTCAGCGGCGTCGACCCATTGCGCCTCGACGGCATGTTGGCGTTGTACCTGGGCGTGCAGCTACTGCCCCAGACCGATACACATATCCCGTAGGCGCTGCCGCAGTGAGCGTGTGTGCCTTTGGTTTTGTAGAAATGAACAATAATCCTCAAAACCGCTTGTGCACCGGACCGGCGTTATTGTTCAGGGTGGCTGGCAGCATATGGAGATTGGAACAGGAGAATTCCCATGAAAATAGTGATCGCCCCCGATTCGTTCAAAGACAGCCTCAGCGCGCAAGGTGCGGCCGATGCCATTGCCAAGGGGTTGACCGAGGTCTGGCCGGATGCACAGTTGATCAAATGCGCGATGGCCGATGGCGGGGAAGGGACTGTCGCGGCGATTCTTGCAGTCTGCGGTGGCGAACTGCGCCACATCGTGGTGAGAGGACCACTGGGCACACCCATGAACGCCAAGTGGGGCTGGTTACCTGACAGCCGCACCGCCATCATCGAAATGGCCGAAGCCAGCGGCCTGCAATTGGTGCCGCCGGGTGAGCGCGACGCGTGTATCAGCAGCACTTACGGCACGGGCGAGTTGATTCGCGAGGCGCTGAAGGCCCGTGCAAAACGGGTGATTCTGGCGATTGGTGGCAGCGCGACCAATGACGCTGGTGCCGGCGCGATGCAGGCGTTAGGGGTGCAACTGTCCGATGGCCAGGGTATGCCGCTGGCACCGGGCGGGCTCGCGTTGGCGCGATTGACGCACATCGACCTCAGTGACCTCGACCCGCGCCTGGCCGGTGTGCGGTTCGACATCGCGGCAGACGTAGACAACCCGCTGTGCGGCCCCCACGGTGCCTCGGCGATTTTCGGCCCGCAGAAAGGCGCTTCGCCGGAGCAGGTTGAACAGCTGGATCAAGCGCTGGACCATTTCGCTGGGCTCTGTGCAAAAGCCTTGAAAAAAGATGTACGCGACGAGCCGGGCAGCGGGGCGGCGGGCGGTTTGGGATTCGCCGCCAAGGCGTTTTTGGGGGCGCAATTCAAGTCCGGGGTGGACGTGGTCGCGGAAATGGTGGGTCTGGCAGAAGCGGTCGCGGGCGCCGATCTGGTGATCACCGGCGAGGGCCGTTTCGACGCGCAAACCTTGCGCGGCAAGACACCCATGGGTGTGGCGCGCATTGCCAAGGCACACGGCGTGCCGGTGATCGTCATCGCCGGAACATTGGGCGAGGATTATCAAGAGTTGTACGAGCATGGCATCGATGCCGCGTTTTCCCTGTCGAGTGGGCCGATGACCTTGCAGGAAGCCTGTGACCAGGCGCCGCGCTTGCTGCGTGAACGGGCGAGAGATATTGCTCGCGTGTGGCGGCTGGCATCACGACCGGTTTGATTGACCTGTGGCGAGGGAGCTTGCTCGCGCTGGGTTGTGTAACAGCCCCAAAACGACGGCTGCTGCGCAACCGAACGGGAGCAAGCTCCCTCGCCACAAAAGCCCTGCTTCTGTGAGCCGCTCTATTCGGGTGGGTCGATCTGGTCCAGCAAGCGGTTGGCGGTGATCTCCGCCAGCATCACGCTGTTGGAAATGCCCAGCAGGGCATTGCGCGATCCACCGTCCAGCAAGTCCACCAAGTGATGCACCATCACATCCACCGACGCCAGTGTCTCGACCAGGTATACCGCGAGGGTTTCGCTCGTGGCTTGCGGGTCGACTATGAACAGCGTGCTGGGTGTGCGCGGCGTGGCTTTGATGTCGGCGGTGGAGGGGAATTGGAAATCGAGGGCGCGTTCGGCGGCTTCGTTGAGTTTGGTGGAGTCGGGTTCGTAGGGGGAGGTCGGATCGGTGTCCGGCGGGTTGGGTGTGACCTTGAACATAAACTAGATCCTTTTTTTGGGGTGCCACTCCTCTTGCTGCTAAACGAGAGGGGTGGCAGCTGGGACTGTCAGATATTTTGTGTGCAGGCCGGTAACGGCCTGCCGTTAGGCAGGCCATTCTTTTACCAGGCAGGCCTGATAAATCGATCTCCGTACAGAATCGCGAATTGATTTATCGCACTTTTCCAGTCATGGGCCGCTGAGCCCCAGTTTGCTGTGATGTTGCGCAGCCCAAGCCAGATCAGTTTTGTCGCCGCATCGTCGGTTGGGAAGTGACCTCGGGTCTTGATGATCTTGCGCA
>NZ_FYDY01000025.1:0-89178 GCF_900187435.1 Pseudomonas sp. Irchel s3b5 | reverse complement strand
TCGAGTTCGACGGCGCTGCTGCGATAGAGGCGGGTGAAGTCGAACGGCAAAATGCCGTCGAGCGTACCGTCGGTGAGGGTCAGCAGTTCTTCGCCGGTGACCATCGACACCGGGCATTTGTTGGTGGTGGTGTTATCGACGGTGTCGGCGCTGTCGCCGTTGGGGTTGGTGGCCTGTTTCGGGGCGTCGTCCCGCTGTTCGTGACGTCCGAGGCGGGTGCTGGGGGCGGACTTTTTGCGCGCCATGGCGACCGGGTTCGGCACCTCCAGCACCGGTGAGTTGGCAGCGGAGATCAACAATGGAACCGTAGGCGCCGGTTTCAGCGGCGCATTTCGGGCATTGACCATCAATGGCTTGAGCGCACCGGCGTGGGCCGACAGGTCAGACCGCGATGTCAGCTCGGCCAGGCGCAGGCTTGCCGCTGCCAGCCATTGGCGAGCGCGCCCGGATTTGATCTTGTTGAGCACCTTGGCGCTCAAGCGGATCTTCAGACCCATCGGACCGGTCAGACACATCAGCAGGAAAGCGACCAGCAGTTCCGTGCGAACTTGCGCCACAACCTCGGCGATGTACTGCGGTGGCAGCAGCTTCAACCAACTGGTGAACGCGGCCACATAGATGAACATCAACGGCTCATCGCTCAGCACCAGCAACAGGTTGGCGATGGCCTCGGACTAAGCGCTCAGCAACGTTTCCAGTTCGGCTTCAGTCAGGTACTCAAGGAGCTTTTCGCTGTTCGCTTGCAGGTCTTCGATCAGGGCATAAACCTGCTTCACGTCATCCCACAAACCGTGCAGCGACAGTTCGAAACCACGCCAGTCAGCCTGTTGCAGCGTGCGATAACGCTCTGCGAAGCCCGCTGCGGAAAACTCCGCCCACAAGGGCTCGAACTCAGCGCTCCACTCGTTGCGTAACCAGCCTTCGAGTTCACCGATAACGCCCTGATAGGAGGCGTACAGCGCTTTGACGTGGTCGGTGGTGACGTTAGGAAAGAACGTGATTCGATAACGCTGGCCGCGCCAACAGCGGGGGATTTCGAGGATGCCGCTGGGGCCGATGGTTTCGTGAATCGGCTCACCGTACTGCGGTTCACCCTGACCTTCGTTGAGCAGCGGTTCGAGCATCACCGGCGTGTTGCCGATCGGCACGAAGCGCGCGGATTCAAACATATGCACCAAGGTCAACGGGCCGCTGGCGGGGCAGCTGGCGACGGTTGAGCTGACGGGCGTGGTGGAATTTTTAGGGGCGCTGAGACGTACTTCGTTGCCGACCGTAAACACCTGCTCGACATCCAGCACCCGACCGGTCCAGAAGCTTTCCGCCCAGGCCTCGTAATCGTTGAGGCACAGGCGGAATTCCCCGAGCAGGGCTTCAAAGTTCGGCCGCTCGGGGTTCATGGCGGCGACCACGAGCAAGCCAATGGTGTTGTTCAGGGCCAGCAGCTTGTCAGGGGCGAGCATGGGCAGTCTTTCGTTTGGCGGAATGTGGGGCGCCAAACTCTGCGGGGGATCAACGAGGAAAGAAGTCAGGAAAGGAGGTGTTTGATGTAGGGGGAATCGCTATTTCGCAGCGATCCGCTCGACAGCGATCGGGATTTCATTGCTCTGCGCCTGCGACGCTCGTTATGCTGCTGAAACCTTTAATCAGCCCGGCCCCCGTTCCAGTTATCCATCCCGGGATGCCTTTGAAAACGGATCAGACGCGATGAATGCAACGCTGAAAGCAATCGGCCCGATCAAAGCCGTGATTTTTGATATGGACGGTTTGCTGCTCGATACTGAGGGCATCTACACCGAAGTCACGTCGATCATCGCTGCGCGGTATGGCCGAACCTTCGACTGGAGCATCAAGCAGAACATCATCGGGCGCGGCGCGGGTGATCTGGCGCGTTATGTGGTTGAAGCGCTGGACCTGCCGATTACCGCGCAAGAGTTTCTGGTGATCCGCGAACCTCTGATGCGCGAGCGTTTTCCTACAGCGCAGGCAATGCCTGGCGCACAGGAACTGGTGCGGCATCTGAAGGCCAACAACATCCCAATCGCGGTGGGCACCAGTTCGACGAGCCAGTCGTTCGGCCAGAAAACCACCTTGCACCGCGACTGGTTTGCGCTGTTCGATTTCATTGTCACGGCTGATGACCCGGAAGTGGGCGCAGCGAAACCGGCACCGGATATCTTCCTGACGGCGGCGCGGCGGTTGGGGGTTGCCCCCGGGGATTGCCTGGTGTTCGAGGATTCGCCTTTTGGTGTCACAGCGGCGAAAGCGGCGGGGATGGCGGCGATTGCGATTCCGGATGCGGCGATGGCTGACGAAAAATACGCACACGCGGATGGCATTCTTCGTACGTTAAAAGCGTTCGAGCCCGGTGCTTGTGGTTTGCCGGCACTGGAATGGGGCTGACAACAGAAAATGTGGGAGCGAGCAAGCCGCTCCCACATTGGTTTTTCGTTTAACTCATCAGGCGCCAAAACCACCGTCGATGGTCAGGCTTGCCCCGGTGATGTAGCCAGCCTCCGGTCCAACGAGATAGGCGACGAAGCTGGCGATTTCCTCGGCTTTGCCGTAACGGCCCACCGCCATCAACGGGATCAAGCTGTCAGCGAAGTCGCCGTGGGCAGGGTTCATGTCGGTGTCGACCGGGCCCGGTTGCACGTTGTTGATGGTAATGCCTTGCGGGCCGAGGTCACGGGCCAGGCCTTTGGTCAGGCCGACCAGCGCCGACTTGCTCATGGCGTACGGGCCGCCACCGGCGAAGGGCATGCGATCGGCGTTGGTGCTGCCGATGTTAATGATGCGGCCGCCTTCGGTCATGTGCTGTGCGGCGGCTTGAGTGGCGATGAACACGCTGCGCACGTTGATCGCCAAGGTCTGGTCGAAGTCTTCGAGTTTGAAATCGGCCAGCGGTGCGACGGCCAGAACCCCCGCGTTGTTGACCAGGATATCCAGTCGTCCGAAAGCTTCCACCGTCGCATTCACCGCGCTGCGGATGGCCTCGGCGTCGGCGCTGTCAGCCTTGATTGCCAGGGCTTTGCCGCCTTGGGCGGTGATGCTGTTTTGCAGTTCCTCGGCCTTGGTCGTGGAGCTGACGTAGGTGAAGGCAACGGTCGCGCCTTCAGCGGCCAGGCGTTTGACAATGGCGGCGCCGATGCCGCGGGAACCACCTTGAATCAATGCCACTTTGCCGCTGAGGTTCTGAGTAGTCATGTCGATCTCCAAAGTCCCGAGGCGAGATGTCCCGGTTGATGGAGCCTAGTATCGATTGAGGATTACAGGCTGTGTAGACGGTAATTGCTATAGTCTGTGTAAACCATAAGTTTATAGTGGTGTGTCATGGAAACCTTCAGCAGTATTGAATGCTTTGTGCGCAGCGCCGAAGTCGGCAGTTTCGCCGAAGCCGCGCGACGCTTGAGCCTGACACCGGCGGCGGTGGGCAAGAGCGTGGCCAAACTTGAAGCGAATCTGGGGGTGCGGTTGTTTCAGCGCAGCACCCGCAACCTCACCTTGACTGAGGCTGGCCAGTTGTTTTTGAGTCAGGTCAGCGCCAGCCTGACGACTATTCAGAACGCCGTGGCCAATTTGGCCAGCGCCGAAGGTCTCCCGGCGGGCACCTTGAAAGTCAGCATGGGCACGGTGTTCGGGCGGTTGTATGTCGTGCCGATGCTCGGTGAGTTTCTGCAGCGATATCCGGCGATCAACCCGGACTGGCATTTTGATAATCGTCAGGTTGACCTGATCGCCCAAGGGTTCGACGCGGCGATTGGTGGCGGATTTGAATTACCCCAGGGGGTCGTGGCGCGCAAGCTGGCACCGGCGCATCGGGTGTTGCTGGCATCTGCCGATTATCTTGCGCGGCGCGAAACGATCAGGGAGCCCGATGATCTGCAACACCACGATGGCATCCTCATTCGGTCGCCCCAGACCGGTCGAGTGCGTTCCTGGCAGTTGAGCGGACGCAGCCCCCAGCACTGCCGGCCATTGATGCTCAAGGCGCGAATGACCATGAGTGATTCGGATGCGGCTTGCGCGACGGCGGCCCAGGGTTTGGGGGTTGCGCTGGTGAGCATGCCGTTCGCGGTGAATTATCTGGAGGCGGGCACATTGCAGCGTGTGTTGCCGGACTGGTACATCGATGACGGCAACATTTCGATCTATTACGCCGAGCACAAACTGCTGCCGGGCAAGACTCGAGCGTTCGTCGACTTCATCATCGAGCAGTTTGCCGAGCAAGGGTTGGCACAGCGATTTAGTGCTGCTTGAGCAGCACTTGAGACCGAAGTTGAATCGGGGTCAGCCCTTGCTGATGATGTTCCCGGCATGCAACCCACATTCTTTCTGCGTGGCTTCTTCCCACCACCAGCGACCTTCGCGCTCGTGCTGGTTCGGCAGCACAGGGCGGGTGCAAGGCTCGCAACCGATGCTGATGAAGCCGCGTTCGTGCAGGCTGTTGTACGGCAACTCCAGCATGCGGATGTAACCCCAGATTTCTTCGCTGGTCATTTGTGCCAGTGGATTGAATTTGTACAGGGTGCGCTCCGGGGTGGAGAACGCGGTGTCGATTTCCATCACCGCGACGGCGCTGCGGGTGCCCGGGCTCTGGTCCCGGCGCTGGCCGGTGGCCCAGGCCTTCACGCCAGACAGCTTACGGCGCAGCGGCTCGATCTTGCGGATACTGCAGCATTCGCCATGACCGTCCTTATAGAAACTGAACAGGCCTTTTTCCTTCACAAACGGTTCGAGTTTGGTGTGGTCCGGCGACACCAGTTCGATGTCGATTTTGTAGTGCTCGCGCACTTGATCGATGAAGCGGTAGGTCTCCGGGTGCAGGCGACCGGTGTCTAGGCTGAACACCTTGACGTTCTTGTTCAGCTTCCAGGCCATGTCCACCAGGACCACATCCTCAGCGCCGCTGAAGGAGATCCACAGCTCATCGCCGAACTCGGCAAAAGCCAGTTTCAGAATGTCCTGGGCGGATTTATTGGCATAGGTCGTGGCGAGTTCCACGACGTCGAACGATGGGCTCATCAGGGCGGCTTCCTACAGGTCGGTGGCGCTGGGCGCTCTATATGGGCCGATGTTAACAAAAAGCTGCGCTGATCGGGGCTCCCTCTGCGTTGCGCAGGCAGGCCCGAATCGCTAGAGTTCGGCAGTCTTTTTGCTCGCTCGACTCAATAATCAATACAAATGGGAGTGTCTTGTGGAAATTGCCTGTCTGGATCTTGAAGGTGTACTGGTCCCGGAAATCTGGATCGCCTTCGCCGAAAAAACCGGGATCGAATCCCTCAGGGCCACCACCCGGGATATTCCCGACTATGACGTGCTGATGAAGCAGCGCCTGCGGATCCTTGACGAACACGGCCTGAAGCTCTCGGACATTCAGGAAGTGATCGCCACGCTCAAGCCGCTGGACGGCGCCATCGAGTTCGTCGACTGGCTGCGTGAGCGCTTCCAGGTGGTGATCCTGTCGGACACCTTCTACGAGTTCTCGCAGCCGTTGATGCGCCAACTGGGCTTCCCGACCTTGCTTTGCCATCGTCTGATTACGGATGACACCGGGCGGGTAACGAGCTATCAGTTGCGTCAGAAAGATCCCAAGCGTCAGTCGGTCCTGGCGTTCAAGAGCCTTTACTACCGCGTGATTGCGGCGGGCGATTCCTACAACGACACCACCATGCTCGGTGAAGCGGATGCGGGGATTCTGTTCCATGCGCCGGACAACGTGATTGCCGAGTTCCCGCAGTTCCCGGCGGTGCATACGTTTGAAGCGTTGAAGCAGGAGTTCATCAAGGCGTCGAATCGGACCTTGAGTCTTTAATCGGCCGGACTGACGCTTTCGCTGGCAAGCCAGCTCCTACAAGATCGATGCGAGGCACGCGATCCTTGTAGGAGCCGGCTTGCCGGCGATGCTTCAAAGGTTTTGCAGGGTATCGAGCAGCACTTTCACCTTGGTGATCGATTCCTGATATTCGGCCTGCCACTCGGAGTCGGCCACAATCCCGCCACCGCCCCAGCAACATACCTGCCCATCCTTGACCAACAAACTGCGAATGGCGATGGAGCTGTCCATCTCGCCCCGCACATCGAGATACAACAACGAACCGCAATACAGTCCGCGTCGGGTGGGTTCCAGCTCGTCGATGATCTGCATCGCACGAATCTTCGGTGCGCCGGTGATTGAGCCGCCGGGGAAGCTGCCGGCGATCAGGTCCAGGGCATCGCGCTCATCCGCCAGTTCGCCGGTCACGCTGCTTACCAGGTGATGCACGTTCGGATAGCTTTCCAGGCTGAACAACTCCGGCACCCGAACCGAACCGGTGCGGCAGGTGCGCCCAAGATCGTTGCGCAGCAAGTCGACGATCATCAGGTTTTCCGCGCGATCCTTGGGGCTGGCCAGGAGTTCGGCGGCGTTCGCCGCGTCTTCGGCGGGTGTGAGGCCTCGGGGGCGCGTGCCTTTGATCGGGCGGGTTTCAACGTGACGCTCGCTGACTTTGACGAAGCGCTCCGGCGACAAACTCAGCACAGCACCTCCGTCGGGTAGGCTCTGAAAACCGGAAAACGGTGTCGGGCACGCCGCCCGCAACGCGCAATAAGCCACCCATGGATCGCCCTGGCAGGGCGCACGGAAACGCTGGGCGAAATTGACTTGATAACAGTCGCCGGCCTGGATGTATTGCTGAATGCGCTCGATCGCCTGGCGATACTCGTCAGCGTTCAGGTCGGCAATCATTGGGGTTTGCAGTTTGAAAGGCTCTACCGGCTCAGGCGCCGGCTGACTGAACAGCGCGATCAAGCGTTGGCGTTCGCTGTCGGTCAGGGTCGGGTGAAACACCAGTTGGCTACTTTTCTGCTGGTGATCGCTAATCAGCGCCCAGTCATAGAGGCCGAAACGTGCATCGGGCAATTGCAGGTCGTCCAACGCCTGACTCGGCAGGTTTTCCAGATGTCGGCCGAAGTCGTAACTCAGGTAGCCGATCAAACCACCCGCAAACGGCAGTTCATAAGGTGCCGAAATCGACGCTTCACCCAGCCGTGTCAGGTTAGCGCGCAGGCGTTGCAGGAAATCGCTGCCACTTTCGTCAGACGCTACCGCCAATTGCTCCAGCGGCCAGGCACTGAGCAGGTCATAGCGGCCACGGTTGGCGCTCGGCCGGCCGCTGTCGAGCAGCACGGCGCCGGGGGCATGGCGGATCGCCGCGAAGTATTGGGCGGGGTTGGTGCGATAGGGCAGCGGGTGTACGGAACAGGTCAACATGGGCGGGGAAGATCAGCCATCGAGGCGGGGTGGCGATTGTAGTCCCCTCGGGGAATTGCTCCTAGAGGGGATGTCGGGGATTGGCAGATCAGTAGCGGTGAGTGTGACACCTGTGGCGAGGGAGCAAGCTCCCTCGCCACAAAGTGCCATAAGTCAGCCCTCGACCGGCGGAATATGCCCAAACATTTCCTGCACAAACGCCACGCGCTCTTCAACGGTTTCAATCACGCCGCGAGCCTTGAGCTCTTCCAGCCGCGCTTCGACCGCATGGGTGCGCAACGTCAGTCCGCAATCGTTGGCAATCTGGATATTCAAGCCCGGTCGGGCATTGAGCTCCAGGATCAGTGGGCCTTTTTCCTGGTCCAGCACCATGTCGACACCGATGTAACCCAGCCCGCACAGCTCATAACAACCGGCGGCGAGTTTCATGAAACCGTCCCAGTAGGGCAGTTGCACGCCGTCTACCGCGTTGGTGGTGTCCGGGTGTTTGGTGATGATGTTGTTCAACCAGGTGCCACGCAGGGTCAAGCCTGTTGCCAGGTCGACGCCGACACCGATGGCGCCCTGGTGCAGGTTGGCCTTGCCGCCGGACTGACGGGTCGGCAAACGCAGCATGGCCATCACCGGGTAGCCCATCAGCACGATGATGCGGATGTCCGGCACGCCTTCGTAGCTGATGCTCTTGAAGATCTGGTCCGGGGTGACGCGATATTCGATCAGCGCCCGGTCGCGGTGCCCGCCGAGGGAGTACAGGCCGGTCAGGATGCTGGAAATCTGATGCTCGATTTCCTCGTGGCTGATGATCTTGCCGGACACCGTGCGATAGCGGCCCTCGAAGCGGTCGGCAATCACCAGAATGCCATCGCCGCCAGCGCCTTGGGCCGGTTTGATCACGAAGTCGTTGCGCCCGCCGATGATCTTGTCGAGGTTGTCGATTTCCTTCTCGGTGGAAATCACGCCATACAGCTCCGGCACATGAATGCCAGCCGCGATGGCGCGCTCCTTGGTGATGATCTTGTCATCGACAATCGGGTACAGGCTGCGCTTGTTGTACTTGAGCACGTAGTCCGCGTTGCGCCGGTTGATGCCCATGATGCCCCGGGCTTCCAGGGCCTTCCAGGTCTTCCAGAAGCCGAACATCAAGCGTCAGCCTTTTTCAGGAAGGCCTTGAAACGCACCAGTTCGGTCAGGCGGTAGCCGCGATAACGCCCCATCGCCAGCATGAAACCCACCAGGATCAGCAGGATCGCCGGGAAGGTGAAGACGAAGTACACCAGCTCCGGCACGCTCATGATCAAGTGCGCGAGGGACGCTGCGAACAGCGTGCCGATGGCCACTTTCATCGCATGGCTGGCGCCGCGTTCTTCCCAGGTGATCGACAGGCGTTCGATGGTCATGGTCAGAATCACCATCGGGAACAGCGCCACCGACAACCCGCGCTCCAGGCCAAGCTTGTGGCTGAACAGGCTGATGGCCGCAATCAACACCACCACGAAGGTCAGCACCACCGACAGTCTCGGTAGCATCTGCAACTTCAAGTGTTCGAGATAGGAGCGCAGGGACAGGCCCAATGCGGTAATGATCGTGAACAGCACAATGCCGAAACCGAGCTGGGTCTCGCGGAACGCCAGGGCGATCAGCACCGGAGTAAACGTGCCCAGTGTTTGCAGGCCGATCAGGTTGCGCAGGATCAGGATCACCAGCACGCCAATCGGGATCATCACCATGATCATGAAGGTCTGCTGGGTTTGCAGCGGCAGGCCGTACAGCGAGTATTCAAGGAAGTTGGCGTCGGTGTTTTCATCGGTCAGCTTGGCCAGGCGAATGGCGTTCATTTCGCTGTTGTTCAGGCTGAAGGTCACGTTGGCTTTCTTGCCGCCGTCGACGGTGATCAGGTTTTCGTCGCCGGTCCACCACAGCAGGCGGTCGGTCGGCAGGCCTTGTTCGCCGGTTTCCGGGTTGAAGTACAGCCAGTCGGTGCCGTTGAAACTGCGCAGCCACAGTTCCGGTACTTGCGGCTGGTCCGCTACCAGGCGAATTGTGTGGACCTTTTCCACCGGCACGTGGGCGATGGACAGCAGCAATTCGACGATTTTCGCCTTGTGCGGCGTGGACGGATCACCGGCCAGCAGCAGTTTCACGTTGTCGTCGCCGAGATTGTTGACACGTTTGATGGCTTCGCCGATGAAGGTCTCGACGTCGGCCGAGTGCTGGCGGATCGGCGCGAGCAGGGCTTCGGCGGCGATTTTTTCCGGGCCCTCGATGACCATGCTGTCGCGGAACGTCGGGCCTTTTACTTTGAGTTTCTCGCCGGAATAGCGCTTGGTCAGCACCAAACGGTAATACAGGGTCTGGTTGCCCTTGGCCCGGCGCGCCGACCAGGTGACCTTGCGGTTGCCGTCGACCCGGTTCACCGCCACGCCGTAATTGTTGGAAATGAAGCTTTCATTAAGGCTGACGAAGTCGCGGCTCAGGGGCGGCACGAACATCTGGATCTTGACCGGGTCCTTGGCACTGGCGACGAACTCGACTTTGGCGTCGATGTTCCACAGGTCGTCGGTGGCGTCTTCGGTCACCGGAATGCCCAGCACGAAGATCTGATAGGCCGTAACTGAAATGCCCAGCACCACCAGGATGGCGATCAGCAGTTTCAGATGAAGGGTAAGAGAGCGCATTGGAATTACTCTGCGGTATGAGCGTCGGTGGTGCAGGCGGGTTTGCCGGCAGCATATTTAAGGCTGGGGTCGACCAGCGCATCGAATCGTTTGAGGGCTTCGGAGCCGATCAAGAGCGGGTATTGGAAAGCACTTCGGTCAGTAAGGTTCACTTCTATACTGCGCAAAGCCGAGCCCATGCAGATATCCAGCTCAATGACAGGGCGGGCCGTGTACTTCTTGCCTTCTTCCGGGTCGTAGTCGCCGGCCCGGCGCTTGATCTTGCTGACACGGGCCAGTGGCCGTTCAATCGGGTGCGAGTGGGCGGTGTCGATGGCCAGGTAAAACCGTACCCATGACTCGCCATTGCGTTTGAAACGTTTGATGTCTCGTGCACTTAAAGAAGCGGTTTTGGCGCCGGTGTCGAGTTTGGCGGCCACTTCCAGGTCGATGCCATTAAGGGAAGCGTATTCGTTGAGGCCATACACGGTCTTTTCCCCTGCCAGCGCAAAGCCGGGCAGGCAAAGGAAATAAAGGAATGTGGGGAAGGGCTTGAGTCTCATAAATCCTGGTGCGCAGCGGTCCGTACTTCGATTCAGGGCCCTGGCATCGCTGCGCAAGCTCCTTCGTATGCCTGTCAGGGTTTTATGACAGGCCGTGCAGATGTGACAAACAAATCGGGCGGCATTCTAGCACGGTGGTTTTATGGTGCCAGCGCTGGGCGACAGCTAAAAACCGTCAGGCTGCTTCATTATGAAGCAACCGGTTATCAGAAGATTGTCGACAATATCGATTTAACCTTTGACTCGGCGCCCTGTATTCGCTAATTTTTGCGGCACTGGCTTACAAGGTGTCGACAATCATGCTGGATCAACTCGATCCCCCGGTGTTCACGCAAGACGATACGGAGACGCTTTCCGAGAACGTCTTCCGCCGCATTCAAGCGGCCATCGTCAAAGGCGATATCGCCCCGGGCAGCAAAATCTCCGAACCGGAACTGGCGCGCACCTACGGCATCAGCCGTGGACCGCTGCGCGAAGCCATTCACCGTCTGGAAGGCCAGCGCCTGCTGGTACGTGTTCCGCATGTCGGGGCGCGAGTGGTGTCGCTTAACCATGCCGAACTGGTCGAACTCTACGAAATCCGCGAGTCCCTTGAAGGCATGGCCTGCCGTCTGGCTGCCGAGCGTATGAGCGTAGAAGAAATCGACGAATTGCGTCGGGTGCTGGAAACCCACGAGCGCGATGCGGCGTTTCAGGCCGGTGTCGGCTACTACCAGCAGGAAGGCGATTTCGACTTCCACTACCGAATCATCCAGGGCAGCGGCAATCGCACGCTGACCCAAATGCTCTGCGGCGAGCTGTATCAATTGGTGCGCATGTACCGCATCCAGTTCTCCACCACGCCCAATCGCCCACACCAGGCGTTTGCCGAGCACCACCGAATTCTCGATGCCATCGCCGACCGTGACGGTGAACTGGCCGAGTTGTTGATGCGCCGTCACATCGGCGCCTCCAAACGCAACATCGCCCGTCATTACCAGGACGGCGCTAACCCGACAGCCAAACGAGGTGAGTCATGAGTTTGAACAAGAGCACTCCAGGCCAGCGTTTCCGCGATGCGGTCGCCAGCGAGCATCCATTGCAAGTGGTCGGCGCGATCAACGCCAACCACGCGCTGTTGGCCAAGCGCGCCGGTTTCAAGGCGATCTACCTGTCGGGTGGCGGGGTGGCTGCTGGCTCCCTCGGCCTGCCGGACCTGGGCATCACCGGTCTGGATGACGTGCTGACCGACGTGCGTCGCATCACCGACGTCTGCGATCTGCCATTGTTGGTGGACGTGGACACCGGTTTCGGTTCGTCGGCCTTCAACGTGGCTCGCACCGTGAAGTCGATGATCAAGTTCGGCGCAGCGGCGATTCACATCGAAGACCAGGTCGGCGCCAAGCGCTGCGGCCACCGTCCTAATAAAGAGATCGTGACCCAGCAGGAAATGGTCGACCGTATCAAGGCCGCCGTCGATGCCCGTACCGATGACAGCTTCGTGATCATGGCCCGTACCGACGCCCTGGCGGTGGAAGGTCTGGAGTCTGCCCTGGATCGTGCCGCTGCCTGCATCGAAGCCGGCGCCGACATGATTTTCCCGGAAGCCATCACCGAGCTGGACATGTACAAGCTGTTCGCCAGCCGCGTGAAAGCGCCGATCCTGGCTAACATCACCGAATTCGGCGCGACGCCGCTGTACACCACCGAGCAACTGGCCGGGGCCGATGTATCGCTGGTGCTGTACCCGCTGTCGGCTTTCCGCGCCATGAACAAAGCCGCAGAAAACGTCTACAACGCGCTGCGCCGCGATGGCACCCAGGCGAATGTCATCGACACCATGCAGACCCGCATGGAGCTCTACGATCGCATCGACTACCACACCTTCGAGCAGAAGCTCGATGCGTTGTTCGCCGCGAAGAAGTAATGATCTAAAGATCGCAGCCTTCGGCAGCTCCTGCACCGACCTCTTTCTCCTGTAGGAGCTGTCGAGTGAAACGAGGCTGCGATCTCTTCGGCAATACGCGATAGACCTGATGAATCAAATTTTGCCGATTCCCTAATAAATTCAAGATTGGAGACAGCAATGGCCGAAGCAAAAGTACTCAGTGGCGCCGGGCTCCGTGGCCAGGTTGCCGGGCAAACCGCACTGTCCACCGTGGGCCAGTCGGGTGCCGGTCTGACCTATCGTGGTTATGACGTTCGTGAACTGGCGGCTGACGCGCAGTTTGAAGAAGTCGCTTACCTGCTGCTGTACGGCGAACTGCCGAGCAAAGCGCAACTGGCCGCCTACGTTGCCAAGCTGAGCAAGCTCCGTGACCTGCCGCAAGCGTTGAAAGAAGTGCTGGAACGCATCCCCGCCGACGCCCACCCGATGGACGTGATGCGCACCGGCTGCTCGTTCCTGGGCAACCTGGAGCCGGAGAACAACTTCTCCGAGCAGCACGACAAGACTGACCGCCTGCTGGCTGCATTCCCGGCGATCATGACCTACTGGTATCGCTTCAGCCATGAAGGCAAGCGCATCGAATGCGTGAGCGACGAGCAGTCCATCGGCGGTCACTTCCTGCACCTGCTGCACGGCAAGAAGCCGAGCGAGTTGCACGTCAAGGTGATGAACGTTTCGCTGATCCTGTACGCAGAGCACGAGTTCAACGCATCGACCTTCACCGCTCGTGTTTGCGCATCGACCCTGTCCGACCTGTATTCCTGCATCACTGCGGCCATCGGTTCGCTGCGCGGTCCGCTGCATGGCGGCGCCAACGAAGCGGCGATGGAAATGATCGAGCGCTTCAGCTCGCCGGAAGCGGCGATCGAAGGCACCCTCGGCATGCTCGAGCGCAAGGACAAGATCATGGGCTTCGGTCATGCGATCTATAAGGACAACGATCCGCGCAATGAAGTGATCAAGGGCTGGTCGAAAAAACTCGCTGACGAAGTGGGCGACAAAGTGTTGTTCCCGGTCTCCGAAGCCATCGACAAGACCATGTGGGAGCAAAAGAAACTGTTCCCGAACGCCGACTTCTACCATGCCTCGGCGTACCACTTCATGGGCATTCCGACCAAGTTGTTCACACCGATTTTCGTCTGCTCGCGCCTGACCGGCTGGGCGGCGCACGTGTACGAACAGCGTGCCAACAACCGCATCATCCGTCCAAGCGCCGAATACACCGGCGTCGAACAGCGCAAGTTCGTGCCAATCGAACAACGCTGAATGGTGGGAATGCCTGCACAGGTCACTGAATGAACCGGTGACCCTGTAGGAGCTGGCTTGCCAGCGATTGCGATTTGTCATTCAACATTTTCGTTGCCTGACCCGACGCGATCGCCAGCAAGCCGGCTCCTACAGAGGTCGGTTTCAATTCGAACCCTGTGCCAGGCCCCGCCTTTTGAAACTACCGTGACCGAGTCCTGACCGATGAACACAGAATTCCGCAAATCGCTGCCCGGCAGCAAACTGGATTACTTCGACGTCCGTGCGGCAGTCGAGGCGATTCAGCCCGGCGCCTATGACACCCTGCCTTACACCTCTCGCGTGCTGGCGGAAAACCTTGTGCGTCGCTGCGACCCGGCCACGCTCACCGAATCCCTGAAGCAATTCATCGAACGCAAGCGCGACCTCGACTTCCCGTGGTTCCCGGCCCGCGTGGTGTGCCACGACATTCTCGGCCAGACCGCACTGGTCGACCTGGCCGGTCTGCGTGACGCCATCGCCCTGCAGGGCGGTGATCCGGCGCAAGTGAACCCGGTCGTGCCGACCCAACTGATCGTCGACCACTCCCTGGCCGTCGAGCGCGGTGGCTTCGATCCGGAAGCGTTCGAAAAGAACCGCGCCATCGAAGACCGTCGTAACGAAGACCGTTTCCACTTCATCAACTGGACCAAGAAAGCGTTCAAGAACGTCGACGTGATCCCGCCAGGCAACGGCATCATGCACCAGATCAACCTGGAGAAAATGTCTCCGGTGATCCAGGTACGTGACGGCGTCGCGTTCCCTGACACCTGCGTCGGCACCGACAGCCACACCCCGCACGTCGATGCGCTGGGCGTGATCGCCATTGGTGTCGGTGGCCTGGAAGCCGAAAGCGTCATGCTCGGCCGTGCCTCGTGGATGCGTCTGCCAGAAAGCGTCGGCGTCGAGCTGACCGGCAAACTGCAACCGGGCATCACCGCCACCGACATGGTGCTGGCGCTGACCGAGTTCCTGCGCAAGCAAAAAGTGGTTGGCGCATGGCTGGAGTTCTTCGGTGAAGGCGCCTCCGCGCTGACCCTCGGCGACCGTGCGACCATCTCCAACATGGCCCCGGAATACGGCGCCACCGCGGCGATGTTCTACATCGACCAGCAGACCATCGACTACCTCAAACTCACCGGCCGTGAAGACGAGCAGGTGCAGCTGGTCGAGAACTACGCCAAGCAGACCGGTCTGTGGGCTGACAGCCTCAAGGGTGCGCAATATGAGCGCGGCCTGACATTCGATCTGTCTTCTGTTGTGCGCAACATGGCCGGCCCGAGCAATCCGCACGCTCGCGTAGCGGTTTCTGATCTGGCCGCCAAAGGTATCTCCGGTCAGTGGGACGAGGTTCCGGGTCAAATGCCGGACGGCGCGGTGATCATTGCCGCCATCACCAGCTGCACCAACACCAGTAACCCGCGCAACGTGATTGCCGCTGGCCTGCTGGCGCGCAATGCCAACAGGCTCGGCCTGACCCGCAAACCATGGGTCAAGTCGTCCCTCGCACCGGGCTCGAAAACCGTCGCGCTGTACCTTGACGAAGCTGGCCTGACCAGTGAGCTGGACCAGCTCGGTTTCGGCATCGTGGCCTTCGCTTGCACCACGTGCAACGGCATGTCCGGCGCACTCGATCCAGTGATCCAGCAAGAGATCATCGACCGCGACCTGTACGCCACTGCCGTGTTGTCCGGCAACCGTAACTTCGACGGCCGGATTCACCCGTACGCCAAGCAAGCGTTCCTGGCTTCGCCGCCATTGGTTGTTGCTTACGCCATCGCCGGCACCATCCGTTTCGACATCGAAAAAGACGTGCTGGGCGTGGTCGACGGCAAGGAAATCCGTCTGAAAGACATCTGGCCGAGCGACGAAGAAATCGACTCGGTGGTGAAAGCCTCGGTGAAACCTGAGCAGTTCCGTCAGGTGTACATCCCGATGTTCGCCATCCACGAAGACACCGGCCCGAAAGTCGCGCCGCTGTACGACTGGCGCGAAATGAGCACCTACATCCGCCGTCCGCCGTACTGGGAAGGTGCGCTGGCCGGCGCTCGTCCGCTCAAGGGCATGCGCCCGCTGGCGGTACTGCCGGACAACATCACCACCGATCACCTGTCGCCGTCCAACGCCATCATGCTCGACAGCGCCGCTGGCGAATACCTGGCGAAAATGGGCCTGCCGGAAGAGGACTTCAACTCTTACGCGACTCACCGTGGTGACCACCTGACCGCACAGCGCGCGACGTTCGCCAACCCGAAACTGTTCAACGAAATGGTTCTGGAAGACGGCAAGGTCAAGCAGGGTTCGCTGGCCCGCGTCGAGCCGGAAGGCAAAGTGATGCGCATGTGGGAAGCGATTGAAACCTACATGGATCGCAAGCAGCCGCTGATCATCATCGCCGGCGCCGACTACGGTCAGGGTTCGTCCCGCGACTGGGCCGCCAAAGGCGTGCGTCTGGCCGGTGTGGAAGCGATTGCCGCCGAAGGTTTCGAGCGCATTCACCGCACCAACCTGGTGGGCATGGGCGTGTTGCCGCTGGAGTTCAAGCCGGGCACCAACCGTCACACCCTCGCTATCGATGGCAGCGAAACCTACGACGTGATCGGCGACCGCACCCCGCGTGCCGACCTGACGCTGGTGATCCATCGCAAGAACGGCGAACGCGTCGATGTGCCGGTGACCTGCCGCCTCGACACCGCTGAAGAAGTGTCGATCTACGAAGCTGGTGGCGTGCTGCAACGCTTCGCCCAGGACTTCCTCGAAGAATCGGCGGTTGCCGTCTAAAACGCTGCACAGACATGGGACTTTAAGTCCCATGTCTGTTTCTAGATTAGGAGTAACGAGCACCATGGCTCACGCACCGCAGATCAAAATTCCCGCCACCTACATGCGCGGCGGCACCAGCAAAGGCGTGTTCTTCAGCCTTAAAGACTTGCCCGAAGCGGCACAGGTCCCAGGCCCGGCCCGCGACGCTTTGCTGCTGCGCGTGATCGGCAGCCCCGATCCGTACGACAAGCAAATCGACGGCATGGGCGGCGCGACTTCCAGCACCAGCAAAACCGTGATCCTGTCGAAAAGCACCCACGCCGATCACGACGTCGACTACCTGTTCGGTCAGGTCTCCATCGACAAGCCTTTCGTGGACTGGAGCGGCAACTGCGGCAACCTGACCGCGGCAGTCGGTTCGTTCGCCGTCAGCAATGGCCTGGTCGATGCCAGCCGCGTCCCGCACAACGGCGTGGCCGTGGTTCGCGTGTGGCAGGCCAATATCAGCAAGACCATCATCGCTCACGTGCCGATCACCAATGGTGAAGTGCAGGAAACCGGCGATTTCGAACTCGACGGCGTAACCTTTCCGGCCGCTGAAGTACAGGTTGAATTCCTCGATCCGGCAGCGGACGAAGAGGGCGGTGGCGGTTCGATGTTCCCGACCGGCAACCTGGTGGATGACCTCGAAGTACCCGGCGTCGGCACCTTCAAGGCGACCCTGATCAACGCCGGCATTCCGACGATTTTCGTCAATGCCGAAGACATCGGCTACAACGGCACCGAGCTGCAAGGCGCCATTAACGGCGACCCGAAAGCCTTGCTGATGTTCGAAACCATTCGTGCTTACGGCGCATTGCGTATGGGCCTGATCTCGAACGTCGACGAAGCGGCCAAGCGGCAGCACACGCCGAAAGTGGCCTTCGTGGCCAAACCGGCGGACTACGTTTCGTCCAGCGGCAAAGCCATTGCGGCGGGCGATGTCGACCTGTTGGTGCGTGCATTGTCGATGGGCAAGTTGCACCACGCGATGATGGGCACGGCAGCGGTAGCCATCGGCACGGCGGCAGCGATCACCGGTACGCTGGTCAACCTTGCAGCGGGCGGCACCGAGCGTAATGCGGTGCGCTTCGGTCATCCGTCCGGCACCCTGCGCGTCGGCGCCGAGGCCAGTCTGGTGAACGGCGAATGGACCGTGAACAAAGCCATCATGAGCCGCAGTGCGCGGGTGTTGATGGAAGGTTATGTGCGTGTGCCTGGCGACTCCTTCTGATTCACTCTCTGTAGGAGCCGGCTTGCCGGCGATGGCGTCCTTGAAATCGCCATCGCCAGCAAGCCGGCTCCTACAAAGGATCGCATTTCAAAACAAGAAAGCAGCGATACACCAAGATTCCTGAGCCGAGGTCCCATCAACGACCCTCTTCAAAGAGTGAATCGAACATGAGCGCCAACGTCGACCTCAACAACCGCCCCGACTATGACCAGGTCCTGCAGGACATTGCAGACTATGTTCTCAACTACAAGATCGGGTCCGTGCAAGCGCTGGACACCGCGCGCAACTGCCTGATCGATACCTTGGGTTGCGGCCTGCTGGCCCTGCGTTTTCCCGAGTGCACCAAGCATCTCGGGCCTGTGGTCGAAGGCACGGTTGTCCCGTTCGGGGCGCGGGTTCCGGGCACGTCTTATCGGCTTGATCCGGTCAAGGCTGCGTGGGACATCGGCTGCATCGTGCGTTGGCTCGATTACAACGACACCTGGCTTGCGGCCGAGTGGGGGCATCCGTCGGATAACCTCGGCGGCATTCTTGCGGTGGCTGACCATCTGTCGCAAAAACGGCTGGCCAATGGCGAGGCGCCGTTGACCATGCGCACGGTGCTTGAAGCGATGATCATGGCCCATGAGATTCAGGGTGTGATCGCGCTGGAAAACTCGTTCAACCGTGTCGGCCTCGATCACGTCATCCTGGTGAAGGTCGCCTCAACCGCGGTCACCGCCAAACTGATGGGGGCCAATCGCGAGCAGTTGTTGTCGGCGTTGTCCCACGCTTTTGCTGATGGTCAGGCGTTGCGCACGTATCGGCATGCGCCCAATGCCGGGTCGCGAAAGTCCTGGGCGGCAGGTGATGCGTCCAGTCGGGGCGTGCGTCTGGCAGACATGGCGATGCGTGGCGAGATGGGTATACCCGGCGTATTGAGTGCCAAGCAGTGGGGTTTTTACGACGTGCTGTTCAGCCACACCAATAGCGATCTGGCGCTCAAGCCTGACGACAAGCGCGGGTTCAGTTTCTCGCGGCCGTACGGCAGTTATGTGATGGAAAATGTGCTGTTCAAGATCAGCTTCCCGGCGGAGTTTCACGCGCAAACCGCGTGTGAAGCGGCAGTGACCCTGCATCCGCAAGTGCGCAATCGGCTGCACGAAATCGACCGGATCGTCATCACCACTCATGAGTCGGCGATTCGCATCATTTCCAAGGTCGGTCCGCTGGCCAATGCCGCCGACCGCGATCACTGCATCCAGTACATGACCGCTGTGCCGCTGGCCTTTGGCAACCTGGTTGCGGAGTACTACGAAGACGATTTCCACAAGGCGCATCCGGTCATCGATGTGCTGCGCGAGAAAATGGTCATCGTCGAAGAACCGCGTTACACCCGCGAATATCTGGAGCCCGACAAGCGCTCGATTGCCAATGCGGTGCAGGTGTTTTTCAAGGACGGTTCGAGTACCGAAAATGTGGTGGTGGAGTACCCGATCGGGCATCGTCGACGTCGGGCTGAAGGGATCCCGTTGCTGGAGGACAAGTTCAAGGCGAACTTGCTGACACGATTCGCGGGGCAGCGCAGCGATGGGATTTTCGCGCTGTGCAAGGATCAGCAGGCACTTGAGGCGACACCGGTGAACCGGTTTGTGGATTTGTTTGTTATTTAGATAGACCGCGTCATCGTTCATCGCGGGCTTGCCCGCGATGGCAATAGATCAGGCGCTACAGAGTTACTTGAACCGCCGCTCCACACCTTTCTCCACAAGGATTTTTGCGGAGATTTCTTCCACGGAAAAATGCGTGGAGTTGATGTGCGGGATGTTCTCGCGGCGGAACAGGTTTTCCACCTCGCGCACTTCGAACTCGCACTGGGCGTAGCTCGAATAGCGGCTGTTGGGTTTGCGCTCGTTGCGGATCGCAGTGAGGCGGTCAGGGTCGATGGTCAGGCCGAACAGCTTGTGCTGATGGGCGCGAAGGGCGTTGGGCAGTTGCAGGCGCTCCATGTCTTCTTCGGTCAGCGGGTAGTTGGCGGCGCGGATGCCGAATTGCATGGCCATGTACAGGCACGTCGGGGTTTTGCCGCAGCGCGACACGCCGACCAGGATCAGGTCGGCCTTGTCGTAATAGTGCGTGCGGGCGCCATCGTCGTTGTCGAGGGCGAAGTTAACGGCCTCGATACGCTCCATGTAATTGGTATTGGCGCCAATGGAGTGGGACTTGCCGACGGTGTAGGAAGAATGCTCGGTCAGTTCCTGTTCAAGTGGTGCCAGGAATGTCGAGAAAATGTCGATCATGAAACCATTCGAGGTTGCGAGAATCTCACGAATGTCCTGATTGACGATGGTGTCGAAGATAATCGGACGGAAGCCGTCGGTTTCGGCGGCTTTGTTGATTTGTTGTACCATGGCCCGCGCTTTGTCCACGTTGTCGATGTACGGCCGCGTGACTTTGCTGAAGGTAATGTTTTCGAACTGCGCCAGGAGACTCTGGCCGAGGGTTTCGGCAGTAATGCCCGTACCATCGGAAATAAAGAAAGCAGATCGTTTCATTTGCACCTTGGGCCTTAAGCTAGTGACGAATCTTGGATATGATAGGCGCGATTTGCCGGCCGCCATTGGCCCGCATTCTCACTTATTTTCCAGGTCCAGGCCATATAGCCGGAAAATGCTCCTTTAGAGCGCCGGTTTCTGAGCTTTTCCAACACAGTTAGTGGAGAGATCACCTTGGTAGAGTACGTAGTTTCCCTCGACAAGCTCGGCAAAGACGACGTTGAGCACGTGGGGGGCAAGAACGCATCCCTGGGCGAGATGATCAGCAACCTGGCAGGTGCCGGTGTATCGGTGCCCGGTGGCTTCGCCACGACCGCTCAGGCGTATCGTGATTTCCTGGAACTGAGCGGCCTGAATCAGCAGATTCACGACGCCCTTGATGCCCTCGACGTCGAAGACGTGAATGCCCTGGCCAAAACCGGCGCCCAGATTCGTCAATGGATCATGGAAGCCGAGTTTCCTGAAAAACTGAATGCTGAAATCCGTACCGCGTTCGCCGCGCTGTCCGCCGGCAACCCTGACGTGGCCGTGGCCGTGCGTTCTTCCGCTACCGCCGAAGACTTGCCGGACGCTTCCTTCGCCGGTCAGCAGGAAACCTTCCTGAACATCCGTGGTGTCGAAAACGTTATTCGCGCCGCCAAAGAGGTGTTCGCTTCGCTGTTCAACGACCGCGCCATTTCCTATCGCGTGCACCAGGGCTTCGACCACAAGCTGGTCGCCCTGTCGGCTGGCGTACAGCGCATGGTCCGCTCCGAAACCGGCACTGCCGGCGTGATGTTCACCCTCGATACCGAGTCGGGCTTCCGTGACGTGGTGTTCATCACCGGCGCCTACGGCCTGGGTGAAACCGTCGTACAAGGCGCGGTGAACCCGGATGAATTCTATGTCCACAAAGGTACGCTGGCTGCCGGTCGTCCTGCGATCCTGCGCCGCAACCTGGGCAGCAAAGCCATCAAGATGATCTACGGCGACGAAGCCAAGGCCGGTCGTTCGGTGAAGACCGTCGACGTGGACAAAGCCGAGCGCGCACGTTTCTGCCTGAGCGACGCCGAAGTCAGCGAACTGGCCAAGCAGGCGATGATCATCGAGAAGCACTACAAGTGCCCGATGGACATCGAGTGGGCCAAGGACGGTGACGACGGCAAGCTGTACATCGTGCAGGCCCGTCCGGAAACCGTGAAAAGCCGCACCCAGGCCAACGTCATGGAACGTTACCTGTTGAAAGAGACCGGCACCGTGCTGGTGGAAGGTCGTGCCATCGGCCAGCGCATCGGCGCCGGCAAGGTTCGCATCATCAAAGACGTGTCCGAGATGGACAAGGTCCAGCCAGGCGACGTACTGGTTTCCGACATGACCGACCCGGACTGGGAACCGGTCATGAAGCGCGCCAGCGCGATCGTCACCAACCGTGGCGGCCGTACCTGCCACGCGGCGATCATCGCCCGTGAGCTGGGCATCCCGGCCGTGGTCGGTTGCGGCAACGCCACCCAGCTGTTGAAAGACGGCCAGGGCGTGACCGTTTCCTGCGCTGAAGGCGACACCGGTTTCATCTTCGAAGGCGAACTGGGTTTCGACATCAAGAAGAACTCCGTGGACGCCATGCCGGATCTGCCGTTCAAGATCATGATGAACGTCGGCAACCCGGACCGCGCCTTCGACTTCGCGCAGCTGCCGAACGCCGGTGTGGGCCTGGCCCGTCTGGAGTTCATCATCAACCGCATGATCGGCGTGCACCCTAAAGCACTGCTGAACTACGACGGTCTGCCGCTGGACATCAAGGAAAGCGTCGACAAGCGCATCGCCGGTTACGACGATCCAGTCGGCTTCTACGTCGAGAAACTGGTTGAAGGCATCAGCACCCTGGCCGCTGCGTTCTGGCCGAAAAAGGTCATCGTGCGTCTGTCGGACTTCAAGTCCAACGAATACGCCAACCTGATCGGCGGCAAGCTGTACGAGCCGGAAGAAGAAAACCCGATGCTGGGCTTCCGTGGCGCTTCGCGTTACATCAGCGAAGCGTTCCGTGACTGCTTCGAACTCGAATGCCGTGCGCTCAAGCGTGTGCGCAACGAGATGGGCTTGACCAACGTCGAAATCATGGTGCCGTTCGTCCGTACTTTGGGCGAAGCGAGCCAGGTGGTCGACCTGTTGGCCGAAAACGGCCTGGCCCGTGGCGAAAACGGACTGCGCGTCATCATGATGTGCGAACTGCCGTCCAACGCCATTCTGGCTGAAGAATTCCTCGAGTTCTTCGACGGTTTCTCCATCGGCTCCAACGACCTGACCCAACTCACCCTGGGCCTGGACCGTGACTCCGGCATCATCGCGCACCTGTTCGACGAGCGTAACCCGGCGGTCAAGAAGCTGCTGGCGAACGCCATTGCCGCGTGCAACAAGGCCGGCAAGTACATCGGCATTTGCGGTCAGGGCCCTTCGGACCACCCAGACCTGGCCAAGTGGCTGATGGAACAGGGCATCGAAAGCGTTTCGTTGAACCCCGATTCCGTACTGGAAACCTGGTTCTTCCTGGCGGAAGGTCAAGCTACGGCCTGATCTAGTGTGAACGGGCCGCTCTCCCTGTAGGAGCGAGCCTGCTCGCGATGGACGTCACGACACCCCGTTTATCCAGGATAGACGCGTTATCGTTGGCATCCATCGCGAGCAAGTTCGCTCCTGCAGGGGCGGTCTTTTTGAGATTGAAGTAGGGCGGGCTCCTCTGGATGCCGCCCTTTTTTGTGCAAGAGATTATGCAAAGCAGCAGCAACCTATTTCCTGTCGCCTTGATCAGCGCCGAACGGCGCGGCGATCTGAGCGAAGACGTATACCGCTTGAAACCCGGTAACAGCCCCGACTACACGGTGGAACTGGCTGTGACCCGCCTTGGCATGGCCGATGAACCGGCCACCCGTGGCGTGCCGGTGATCCTGTTGCACGGCAGTTTTTCCAATCGACGCTTCTGGTTTTCGCCCAAAGGCCTTGGGCTTGGCGCTCATCTGGCCCGCCAGGGATTCGATGTATGGGTCCCGGAAATGCGCGGTCACGGCTTGTCCCAGCGTAACCAGAACTACCGCAAGAACGGCGTCGCCGACTATGCCCGCTACGATCTTCCGGCCATAGGCGCGTTTGTGCGCGAACAGAGCGGGCAGACTCCCCACTGGATCGGCCATTCACTGGGTGGCATTACGCTGGCGGCTGCACTGGGTGGCGAGTACATCGGTGAGCCGGTGGTGGCCTCTGCGGCGTTTTTCGGGACGCAAGTCAGCCGTACTTACTGGCCGTTGAAAATCCCGCCAGTGGAGTGGAGTGGCCGCTTCCTGCTCAAGCGTTTTGCACAATTGTCCGGTTCACGTCTCAAGCGCGGCCCGGAGGACGAGCCCATCGGCCTGGCCCTGGAAAGCATGCGCTGGTTTGGCCTGTTCGGACGCTTTGGCGACGCTGACAAGGACTGGTGGGCGGGATTGGCCGAGGTCAAATTACCCGTACTGGCCGTCAGTGCCGCAGGTGACCATCAGGACCCGGCCTGGGCGTGCCGCAAGTTGTTCGAGCAAATCGGCTCCGAGCACAAGCAATTCATCAACCTGGGGCGTGAGCAGGGCTTTACCGACAATTTCGGTCACGTTGAAATGCTCGTCAGCAAGGCCGCTCAGGCGGAAGTCTGGCCCTTGGTCACTCGCTGGTTGGCGGATCCGCAGGCACCATTGCCGGGCGCTCAACAGGATTTGGCCACGGCAATCTGAGCCTGATGCTCTAACAAGGGCATTTCGCTCTGATCGGCTTGCGGCTAAGATATGACGCATTGAGCTGTTCTGGTCATTTTCGATGACTGATTCACCCGTGATGTTCGTGCTGTTTCTCTCTACAGGAGTTTCTCGATGAACCATTACCTCACGCCTGACCTGTGCGACGCCTACCCGGAGCTGGTGCAGGTGCTGGAACCGATGTTCAGCAATTTCGGTGGCCGTGATTCTTTCGGCGGCGAAATCGTGACCATCAAGTGTTTCGAAGACAACTCGCTGGTCAAGGAGCAAGTCGAACTCAAAGGTAATGGCAAAGTCCTGGTGGTCGATGGCGGCGGTTCGCTGCGTCGCGCGCTGTTGGGCGACATGTTGGCCGAGAAAGCCGCCAAAAACGGTTGGGAAGGGCTGGTGATCTACGGCTGCATCCGTGATGTCGATGTCATCGCGCAAACCGATCTGGGGGTTCAGGCACTGGCCAGTCACCCGATGAAGACCGACAAACGCGGTATCGGTGATCTCAACGTGGCCGTGACCTTTGCCGGCGTGACCTTCCATCCGGGTCAATACATCTACGCGGATAACAACGGCGTGATCATCTCGCCAAGCCTGCTGAAAATGCCTGAATAAAGCGCCGATTGACTAAAGGAATGCGGATGTTCGAGGAAGAAAACGCGCAATGGGGGCTGGTGCATGCCCTCGTGCTGGACGGTAGAGGCGGCGCGCGTTCGATAGCCCGGACGGAACTCGATGACTTGCAGATGCAGCCCCATGAAAGCCTGTGGCTGCATTGGGATCGCAGTCATCCGCAAACCCGGACGTGGTTGCGTCAATCCAGCGGTTTAAGCGAGTTCAACTGCGACCTGTTGCTTGAAGAAAACACCCGTCCGCGACTTTTGCAGCTTTCGGACAGCGAACTGCTGCTCTTTTTACGCGGGGTTAACCTCAATCCTGGCGCCGAGCCTGAAGACATGGTCTCGGTGCGGATCTTCGGTTCGGCCCGGCGCGTCATTTCCCTGCGTCTACGTCCCCTGCGCGCCACTGAAGAGTTGCTGGTACAGCTGGAAGAGGGCAAGGGGCCGAAAACCGCCTCCGAACTCATCCTGTGTATGGCGCAATACCTCACCAACAAGGTGCAGGATCTGGTCAGCGACCTCTCGGAAGTGGTCGATGCAGAAGAAGAAAAGATCGATGCCGACGAACGGTATACTCCCGAGCACGGAGCGGTTTTACAGATCCGTCGCCGGGCTGCCGCGTTGAAGCGTTTTCTGGCGCCGCAGCGGGATATTTTCGGTCAGCTCACGCGAATCAAACTGCCCTGGTTTGTCGAGGATGACGGCGATTACTGGAACGAATTGAACAACAGCCTGACCCGTTATCTTGAGGAACTGGAATTGACCCGGGAGCGGGTGGGGCTGGTCCTTGAGGCTGAAGACCGGCGTTTGAGCGTGCGAATGAGCCGCACGATGTACCGCTTCGGGATCATCACCGGGATATTTTTGCCGATGAGTTTTTTGACGGGGCTGCTGGGGATCAACGTCGGGGGTATTCCGTTTTCCGAAAGCCCCTATGGCTTCCTTGTCGCATGCACGCTGATGCTCTCGGTAGCACTCGGGCAGTGGTGGTTATTCCGACGTTTGCGCTGGGTTTGAAAATGAAGCATGTGACCCGAGCAAATTTGGCCGCGTCTTTCACAGACATCACGAGAGGTGCGTATGCACGATCCGTTTGAACAGTCTTTGCGCGACATGCTCAAGGCATCACCGTCCACCCGGGACGACGATGCGTGCCTTGGCCGTGTGCTGAAAACCGCCAACCGTCAGGTCGGCGCCGGTGATTTGTTCAGCCTCCTGGGCCGCTGGTTGCCTGCGCTGATGATCGCCCTGAACAACGGATCGGCCCACGTTTCACCGGTTTCCCGTCATCGTAAACCTACCGCTCGCACTGCTGATAAGGCTGATTGAACATGGAACTTGATCTCTGGACTCAGAGCCTCGTCACTGCAATGACTGCGTTGTGGACCAAGGTTGCGAACTTCATTCCGAACCTGTTCGGCGCACTGGTTGTGCTGCTGTTGGGTTTTGTCGTCGCTAAATTGCTGGACACCTTGCTGTCCAAGTTGCTCGCCAAACTGGGCCTTGATCGCCTGATGGGCGGCACCGGTCTGACTAAATTGCTTTCCCGTGCCGGACTTCAAGTACCGATCTCGACCTTGATCGGCAAGATCGTTTATTGGTTCGTTCTGCTGATTTTTCTGGTTTCTGCCGCAGAATCTCTTGGACTTGAGCGAGTTTCAGCTACGCTGGATATGTTGGCGTTGTATTTGCCGAAGGTGTTCGGTGCCGCGCTGGTGTTGCTGGTGGGTGTTTTGCTGGCGCAATTGGCCAATGGGCTGGTGCGCGGTGCGGCAGAAGGCGTAGGACTGGACTACGCTTCAGGACTTGGGCGAATTGCCCAGGGCTTGGTGATTATCATCAGTATTTCGGTTGCGATCAGTCAGTTGGAGGTCAAGACTGACCTGCTGAACCATGTGATCGTAATCGTATTGATTACCGTTGGTCTGGCGGTTGCGCTGGCAATGGGGTTGGGAAGCCGGGAAATTGCCGGTCAGATTCTCGCTGGAATCTATGTGCGTGAGCTGTATCAGGTTGGGCAACAAGTGCGAGTGGGTGAGGTCGAAGGGCAGATCGAAGAGATCGGCACGGTTAAAACCACATTGCTGACCGATGAAGGTGAGCTAGTCTCTCTTTCCAATCGGATCCTTCTCGAGCAGCATGTGAGTAGCCGCTAATCCGGCAAACCCTGCTAATGTATGCCGCCGCAAAATTCCAGCTGACGCTGGTTGCGGCGGACATTGACCTGACTGTCGGCCCGACTTGTTTTGAATAAAGCCCAATCGCTATCCATGCGCTACGACCCCCGCGAGCTCTCTGATGAGGAGTTGGTCGCGCGCTCGCATACCGAGCTGTTTCACGTAACGCGCGCCTATGAAGAGCTGATGCGGCGTTACCAGCGAACATTATTTAACGTGTGTGCACGATACCTTGGGAACGATCGCGACGCAGACGATGTCTGTCAGGAGGTCATGTTGAAGGTGCTGTATGGCCTGAAGAACTTCGAAGGCAAATCGAAGTTCAAGACATGGCTATATAGCATCACGTACAACGAATGCATCACACAGTATCGAAAGGAACGGCGAAAGCGTCGCTTGATGGACGCTTTGAGTCTTGACCCCCTCGAGGAAGCGTCCGAAGAAAAGACGCCGAAACCTGAGGAAAAGGGCGGGCTCGATCGCTGGCTGGTGTATGTGAACCCGATTGACCGTGAAATTTTGGTGCTACGATTTGTCGCAGAGCTGGAGTTTCAGGAAATCGCAGACATAATGCACATGGGTTTGAGTGCAACAAAAATGCGGTACAAACGCGCTCTAGATAAATTGCGTGAGAAATTTGCAGGCATTGCTGAAACTTAGTTCGGCGCAAATATCTCTTACGCTTAGGCAAGTTCTGTTAGACTTGTCGCCGAGTTGTCCCCCGGTTTGCGGGACTGCTTCACAATCACCAGATGGGGATTTAACGGATGAAACTGAAAAACACCTTGGGCTTTGCCATTGGTTCTCTTATTGCCGCCACTTCGTTCGGCGCTCTGGCACAGGGCCAAGGCGCAGTTGAAATCGAAGGCTACGCAAAGAAACAGTATTTCGATACCGACCGTAACTTCAAGAACGACGGCGTAAATCCGGGCGGTTCGATCGGTTACTTCCTGACTGACGACGTTGAACTGCGTCTGGCCTACGACGAAGTTCACAACGCCGTTACCAAAGACGGCCAGAACGTAAAGGGCGCGAACACCGCTCTGGACGCTCTGTACCACTTCAATAACCCAGGTGACATGCTGCGTCCATACGTCTCGGCCGGTTTCTCCGACCAGAGCATCGACCAGTTCGGTTCGAACAGCCGTGACCGTTCGACCTTCGCCAACGTTGGTGGCGGTGCCAAGCTGTACTTCACTGACAACTTCTACGCCCGTGCTGGCGTTGAAGCTCAGTACAACATCGACCAGGGCAACACCGAGTGGGCTCCTAGCGTCGGTATCGGTGTGAACTTCGGTGGTGGCTCCAAGCCAGCTCCAGCTCCAGTACCAGCTGAAGTCTGCTCCGACAGCGACAACGATGGCGTTTGCGACAACGTTGACAAGTGCCCAGACACCGCAGCCAACGTAACTGTTGACGCTGATGGCTGCCCGGCAGTTGCTGAAGTTGTTCGTGTTGAGCTGGACGTCAAGTTCGACTTCGACAAAGCTGTTGTTAAGCAAGACAGCTACGGCGACATCAAGAACCTGGCTGACTTCATGAAGCAGTACCCATCCACCAGCACTACTGTTGAAGGTCACACTGACTCCGTCGGTCCTGACGCTTACAACCAGAAACTGTCTGAGCGTCGTGCAAACGCCGTTAAGCAAGTTCTGACCACCGAGTACGGTGTTGAATCGTCCCGCGTTCAGTCTGTTGGCTACGGCGAATCCCGCCCAGTTGCTGACAACGCTACTGACGCTGGCCGTGCTGTAAACCGTCGCGTAGAAGCGCAGGTTGAAGCTGAAGCTAAGTAATTAGCTCGCAGCTCTGAGAAAAGCCCGGCTTAGGCCGGGCTTTTCTTTGCCTGCGATTTAATGCAGTAATCGGCTAATCAGGCACGCTGATCTATAACGCATGTTTCCATCGACAGGATTTCTTCGGGGATGCCTACTTCTGCGCAGGCCGCCGCCACCGCACCGATCACAAGAATAGCCGGGCTCTTAAGCTCAAAGATGTAGGCGTCTTCTTCCATTGATGTCAGATTGCTCCGGCATTCGCGCTGATGGGGCAGGGAGGCGTTTTCAATCATCGCTACCGGCATGTCCATCGCCATTCCTCCTTTGAGCAGTTGCTCGCGGATTTCGCTCAGTTTTGCCACGCCCATGTAAATCACCAAGGTCGTGCCGCTTTGAGCGAGCGCCTGCCAGTTCAAACAGCTGCCATCCTGAGTGTGGGCGGTGACCAGCGTCACGCCTCGCGCCACGCCTCGCAGGGTCAGCGGGATGTCGCATTGCGTCGCACCGGCCAGCCCTGCGGTGATGCCATTGACCAGTTCGACTTCCACCCCGCGCTCGCGCAGCCACTGCGCTTCCTCTCCACCCCGGCCAAAAATGCACGGGTCGCCGCCCTTGAGCCGAACCACACATTTGCCGTGGCGGGCATAACGCAACATCAGGCGATGAATGAACGCCTGCGGTGTCGAACGACAGCCACCCCGTTTGCCCACGGGAATAATCCGCGCCGTCGCGCAATGCTCCAGCACGGCATCGTTGACCAAATCATCGATCAGCACGACATCGGCTTCCCTCAATGCCCGTACAGCCTTGAGGGTCAACAATTCCGGATCGCCAGGACCCGCACCCACCAGCCAGACTTTCGCGCTCATAGTGTTTTCCTCACGGGATGACGGCAATCGGTTTTCAAATACACAATCGAAAGAAACTCAGCCATGGAGCACCCAATACAGCAGGGTCAAATTGGCCAACAACGACACCAACGCCAATGTCCGCCAAACCTTTATCGGTTCGCGTTCAAGCAGTGGCCTGGGTCGCACACTCAGGCTGCGGCGCTCTCCTTGCTCCATCAGCAGTAACCACTCTTCTGCCGTTTCAAAGCGATGACCGGGGTCTACGGCCACTGCGCGCTCCAGGCTCTGTGCGACCCATTCCGGCAGGTCCGGACGATAGCGGCCGGCGTTGACGGGCACGCCAAAACGGGGGCGCTGGAACGCTTCGACTTCACCGTAGGGGTAATGCCCGGTGAGCAGGAAGTACAAGGTCACACCGACGGAGTACAGATCCTGTTGCGCTGTCGGTGGCTGTGCGCGAAAAGCTTCAGGCGCGATGTAGCTCGGTGTGCCCGGCAAGGTCGCGAGCTGATCTTCGGAGAGCCCGGGACAGTAGGCGAGACCGAAATCCAGCAGGCGCAGTTCGCCGTCATCACCCAGCAGGAGGTTTTCCGGTTTGATATCACGATGCAGAATTTGCCGGCGATGCAACATTCCGACCGCTCTCAACAGGCGTTCGGCCAAGTCGTGCCATTGAGCCAATGGCAGCGGGCCGGTGCTGTCGTGAAGCTGTGCGAGCGTCGTTCCCGGGTATTCGCGCATCACGTAGTACAAATGTTGACGCTGGCCAGCGGCATGGACCTCGGGGAAATGCCGTCCGGCCACGCGTTTGAGAAACCACTCCTCCGACAGCAAGGCTTGCGCAGCCTGAGGATCGTCGTGCAGGCGACCTGGCAAGGTTTTCAATAACCAGGCCTGTTGGTGAGCGTCGCGCACCCGATAGAGCAGTGATTGTTGGCTTTGGGCGAGGATCCCCTCGACGTGCCAGCCTTCGAATTCCTGCCTTGGTTTTAACGCCGCAGGCAACGGCCATTGCTGCAAGTGGATCAAAGCATCACCGATGTTGGTTTCACCCAAAGCATCGACCCGCACCAAAAGAGCGCTGGCGTTGTCCTGGCTGCCAGCCAAATGGGCGGCGCTGACCAGGGTTTGCGCGGCGCTGGGCAAATCCGGTTGATCGCGCAGGATGGCGGCAATCGCGGTGTCGCCCAGGACCGCCCAGATGCCGTCACTGAGCAGCACGAAGCTCTCATCGACGCGCAGTTCACCGTCGAGGAAATCCAGCACCAAATGCTGATCTAGCCCCAGCGCCCGTTTCAGCACATGTTGCATGCCCGGCTGGTCCCAGACGTGATCCTCGCTGATTCGCTGCAACTGATCGGCGTGCCAGCGATAGACCCGGCAATCGCCGACGTGGGCCAGGGTAAAACGCCGACCGCGCAGCACCAGAGCGCTAACGGTGGTCAGTAGCGGCTGCCCGCCGCCATTGGCCTGCAACCAGCGGTTCTGAGCCAGCAACAGCCGATCCAGCGCCTGGGCGACGCCCCAGGTCTCTGGCGTGGCGTAGTAGTCCAGCGCCAGGGCCTGCAAGGTCGAGCGAGCCGCGAGACCGCCATCGGCGCATTGGCTGACGCCGTCGGCGATGGCGAACAGGTAGCCTTTGCTGGCCGCCAGCTCAGCGGCCGGCGTGACCAGGCGCAGGGCGTCCTGATTTTCATCGCGCGGGCCGATGGCGCTGGCTTCGGCGAAACTCAGTTGCAGGCTCATGAATGCCTCAGACCCGAGCAGCGGTCACGGCGGCCGAACCCCAAGTGGTTCTCCAGCGTCGCTTCACACCGTGCAGGCCAAACCAGGCGAGGACGCCAAGGCTGGCGAACAACCACAACGCCATCTGATAGCTGCCGGTGCTTTGCTTGATGGCGCCCATGCCTGCCGCCAACGCGAAGCCACCGATGCCGCCGGCCATGCCGATCAAACCCGTCATCACGCCGATCTCGCGGCGAAAACGCTGCGGTACCAACTGAAACACCGCCCCGTTTCCTGCACCCAAACCGAGCATGGTGCAGACGAAAAGGGCGAGCGCTGCGTAGGAGCTAGGCAGGTTGAAACCGACGGCGGCGATGCAGATCGCTGCCACGGTGTACATTACGAGCAGGGTGCGAATGCCGCCGAATCGGTCGGCCAGGGCGCCGCCCAAAGGACGCATCAAGCTGCCGCCGAACACGCAGGCAGCGGTGTAGTAACCGGCGGTGACCGGGCTCAAGCCATATTGGTCGTTGAAGTAGCCGGGCAGGGCGCTGGCCAGGCCGATGAAGCCGCCGAAGGTCACGCTGTAGAAAAACATGAACCACCAACTGTCGCGGTCACCCAGCGCCTTGAAGTAGTCAGCCATCGACTTGGCTTTTGGCCGCTCGGGCGCGTTCTTGGCCATCCAGGCGAACACGATCAGGGTCAAAATCAGCGGGATCACGGCGAAACCGAATACGTTGCTCCAGCCGAATGCGGCAGCCAGTACCGGCGCAATCAATGCAGCGAGCACGGTGCCCGAATTGCCGGCACCGGCGATGCCCATGGCTTTGCCTTGGTGCTGCGGCGGATACCATTGCGATGCCAGTGGCAGGGCCACGGCGAACGACGCGCCAGCCATGCCGAGGAACAACCCCAGCAGCAGCGCTTGCTCGTAGCTGTGAATGCCTAGTTTCCAGGCACCGAACAGTGCACAGATGACGATCACCTGGCCAATCAGGCCGGCAGTTTTCGGCGACAGGCGATCAGCCAGCATGCCCATGACAAAACGCAGAACGGCCCCGGCCAGGATCGGCGTGGCCACCACCAGCCCGCGTTGTTGGGTGGTCAGGTGCAGGTCGGCGGCGATCTGCACCGCCAAGGGGCCCAGCAGGTACCAAACCATGAAGCTCAGGTCGAAATAGAGGAAGGCCGCGAACAGGGTCGGGGTATGGCCGGATTTCCAGAAGCTTGAATTCATCGCGCACCTCAGCTGATAGGAGTCTCGAACGGGAGCCAAAACAAAAAAACGCCGCCACCTGATTCGCCTTGAGGCAAACGAGGTGAGCGACGTCTTTGTCGTAGATTGGGCAACCGCCGTTGGTTACCTGTGGTGATTACTTAGCCAGATTTGTGCCACATGCGGATTTTTGTGGCGCTGGGGAAAAGATCGCAGCCTTCGGCAGCTCCTACAGGGTGTACACATGCCAACGGTAGGAGCTGCCGAAGGCTGCGATCTTTTTGGGTCAACCCAGCAACTCGCTCATGGCAATAATCTGCTCCGCCACCTGGATCAGCTTCTGCTGACGGCTCATGGCCTGGCGGCGCATCAGGGTGTAGGCCTCTTCCTCGTTGCAGTCTTTCAGCTTCATCAGCAGCCCCTTGGCCAGCTCAATGCGCTTGCGTTCGGCCAGTTGCTGGTCGCGGGCATTCAATTGCGCACGCAGGGCCTGATCGCTTTCAAAGCGCGCCATGGCGACGTCGAGAATCGGCTGCAGGCGTTGTGCGTGAATGCCTTCGACGATGTAGGCACTGACCCCGGACTTGATCGCCTGGCGCATCACGACCGGGTCGTGTTCGTCGGTAAACATCACGATCGGTCGTGGCTGGTCGCGGCTGACCAGCACCACTTGTTCCATGACATCGCGGCTCGGTGACTCGGTATCGATCAAAATCACGTCCGGGCGCACCGTTTCGACGCGCTCGGGCAGGTCGATGGTCAGGCCCGATTCATCGATGACCTCAAACCCGGCTTCGGTGAGGGCCGCTTTCAGGCGTCCAACTTTCTTCGCGGTGTCGTTGATCAGCAGGATTCGCAACATGTTCGCAGTCTCCTGTCAGCGGCTGGCGAGAAGGGGCGAGTGATCGCTCATGGCGTGCAGCTTGAAGCTACGGGCATAGCCGGCCGGGTCTGAACCGTCCCAGACCTTGCCGTCGATCAACTGGCTGCTGCGCATTTCCTTGTCCGGGTACGCGACATCGACCGCGGTGGCAGCGTCCCGGTACAAATCCAGTTGCTGGACCTGACGGGCGACTGCCAGGTAGTCCGGGTCGTCGCGCAACAAACCCCAGCGACGGAACTGGGTCATGAACCACATGCCATCGGACAGGTACGGCACATTGACCAGCCCCTTGCCATGGAAACGCAGCGCGTGCGGGTCTTGCCACTGATTACCCTGTCCGTCGGTGTAGTCGCCGAGCAATCGCGGTTCGATGAAGTCCACCGGCGTGTCGAGATACTGCGGCGCGCTCAACAACTGCGCGGTACTGCGGCGGTTCTCGGTGCTGTCTTCGATAAAGCGGCTGGCTTGCAAAATCGCCATCACCAATGCCCGGGCGGTGTTGGGGTATTGCTCGACAAACGCGCGGGTGCAGCCGAGGACTTTTTCCGGATGATCGGGCCAGAGGGTCTGCGTCGTCGCCAGGGTAAAGCCCAGCCCCTGTTGAACGGCAGCGGCGGACCAAGGTTCGCCGACGCAAAAGCCATCGATGCGCCCGGCCTGCAGGTGCGCGACCATTTGCGGCGGTGGCACCACGACGCTGTCGACGTCCTGTAACGGATGAATTCCCTGACTGGCGAGCCAGTAATACAACCACATGGCATGGGTGCCGGTGGGAAAGGTCTGCGCGAAGGTCAGTTTTGGGCGAGTTTGGTGCACATGCCGTTCCAGTGCCTCAGGACCGGTCACGCCCAGCGCCTGCAAGCCATGGGAAAGGTTGATGCTCTGACCGTTCTGGTTCAGGCCCATCAGCACTGCCATGTCGGTCGCTGCGATACCGCCGATGCCCAGGTGCACGGCGTAGATCAAACCGTACAGGCTGTGGGCGGCATCCAGTTCGCCGCTGACCAGCTTGTCCCGCAGATTGGCCCACGACGACTGGCGTTTGAGGTTCAGGGTCAGGCCGTAGGGTTGAGCAAAGCCCTGAGTGGCGGCGACCACGACCGAGGCGCAATCGCTGAGGGCCATGAAGCCGAGATTGATTTCAGTCTTTTCCGGGGCGTCGCTGCCATTGACCCAGGCCAGAGGGTCGGCTGATGGTTCGTTCATCGATTTCGCACCTTCAAAAAAAGCGTCGTCCCCAGCCTCTACTGATAAGGCCGGGTGACGACGCCATTGTCCTTGCACGCATTCCGCCGTCGGCATGCGTGCTGATGGCTGAACCGGTGCAAGGCATATGCCATCCCCGTCTGATTTCACTGCGCGCCTCGCTTGCGACCCACATGCCCGGCTATAATCGCCTCCTCATTTCGCCGCCAATCGAGTCAACCCGCCCATGTACACCCTGGCCCGTCAGCTGTTGTTCAAACTTTCCCCGGAAACCTCCCACGATCTGTCCCTGGACTTGATCGGCGCAGGCGGGCGTCTGGGGCTCAACGGCTTGCTGTGCAAGGCGCCGGCGAAGGTGCCGGTGAATGTCATGGGCCTGGACTTCCCGAACCCGGTGGGTCTGGCCGCCGGTCTGGACAAGAACGGCGCGGCCATCGACGGTTTTGCTCAACTGGGTTTCGGCTTTGTCGAAATCGGTACCATCACCCCGCGTCCGCAGCCGGGCAACCCGAAACCACGCCTGTTCCGTCTGCCGGAAGCCGAGGCGATCATCAATCGCATGGGGTTCAACAACCTCGGCGTCGATCACCTGCTGGCTCGCGTGGCTGCGGCCAAGTACAAGGGCGTGCTGGGCATCAACATCGGCAAGAACTTCGATACACCGGTCGAGCGTGCGGTCGATGACTACCTGATTTGCCTGGACAAGGTTTACGCGCATGCCAGCTATGTGACGGTCAACGTCAGTTCGCCGAATACCCCGGGCCTGCGCAGCCTGCAGTTCGGCGATTCGCTCAAGCAGTTGCTGGCCGATCTGGCCGAGCGCCGGGCGGAACTGGCGCTGCGTCATGGCAAGCATGTGCCGCTGGCGATCAAGATCGCACCGGACATGACCGACGAAGAAACCGCGCAGGTTGCACAAGCGCTGATCGAAACCGGTATGGACGCGGTCATTGCCACCAACACCACCCTGAGCCGCGTGGGCGTCGAAGGCATGGAGCACGGTGACGAGGCGGGCGGTCTGTCCGGCGCACCGGTTCGCGACAAGAGCACCCACACGGTGAGCGTGCTGGCATCGGAACTGGGTGGTCGCCTGCCGATTATTGCGGCGGGCGGGATTACCGAAGGCAAACATGCGGCAGAGAAAATTACTGCGGGTGCGAGCCTGGTGCAGATCTACTCAGGCTTCATCTACAAAGGCCCGGCGCTGATTCGCGAGTCTGTCGACGCCATCGCGGCACTCCGTTGATCCCTGGTAGGCGCAGCCTTCGGCAGAATTGGGTTTCTGGCAGGCATAAAAAAGGGCTCCTTTAAAGGAGCCCCTGGGCCGGAGCCCGCCGTCCGGATGGGACGTGCGTGGTTAATTCAGTACAAATCAGATTGTCGTGTCGGAGTGTTGTGCCCTGTAATTAGCCGACGGCGTGAAGTTCGTTGAGTCTGTGGATTCCCGCAGTGCCGGTCATACCGTCCCAGTTGTCGCCGCGTCCTTCTCGCCAGCCGTTAATCCAGGCTTGACGTACCGACGGTAGAGTAAATGGGCAAAGCTCACGGGATTTGCCACCAACGCCATATTGATATCCGCGCAAAAATGCTCTTTCCAACGGATCACGCTTAAGTCTTCTCATAGGGTGTTGCCCTCACTTGTTGACTGTATGTATCGCGTCGACCTCTATCGAGGTCAGGCAGAAAAACTCTGCCGTTGGGGCTCGTTGCCGGCGTGACGAGCCAAGGTGTTGGCGTCATTGCGGCGCCAACCTGAGTTGAGTTCTAACCAATGCGTCACATCGAGGGAATGATCGTTTTGTCATAAGGACGTAACCGTTAATGTGGTATGGCACTAAGTAACACGATGTTTGTGCCATTTTTATTCGTCAAACCCCGGTATGATCGGCCCTGCGTTAGATGATTGAGTTAATCCTTCGGTGAGAATGCCTCCCGTTGTCGGGAAGGATTATTCGACGAAGGGTCGGTTTATGACATTTTGTTGCTTCAACTTTTTTATCTGTCCTTGCATCTAAGCTCATTTAACCCGGGCAGCAAGGGTGGAACGGCACACCTTCGTGCCACGCGGGCGCTCTTCGAGAAAAGCGCCTGATTGAAACCCGGACCGGCAATGCGTTGCCCGGTCACTCAGCTAAAGGTTCTGGAATTCCCATGTCCGATCGTTTCGAACTCTTCCTCACTTGCCCCAAAGGCCTTGAAGGCCTGCTCATCGAGGAAGCCGTCGGGCTTGGCCTTGAGGAGGCGCGTGAGCACACGTCTGCCGTGCGCGGCATGGCGACCATGGAAACCGCTTACCGCCTGTGCCTGTGGTCGCGTCTGGCCAACCGCGTGCTGCTGGTGCTCAAGCGTTTCCAGATGAAGGACGCCGAAGACCTCTATCACGGCGTGCTGGACATCGAGTGGCAAGACCACATGCTCAACGACGGCACCCTGGCCGTCGAATTCAGCGGCCACGGCTCTGGCATCGACAACACCCACTTCGGTGCGTTGAAGGTCAAGGATGCCATCGTCGACAAACTGCGCACCCCGCAGGGCGACCGTCCATCCATCGACAAGCTCAACCCGGACCTGCGCATTCACCTGCGTCTGGACCGTGGCGAAGCCATTCTCTCCCTCGACCTGTCCGGCCATAGCCTGCACCAGCGTGGCTATCGCCTGCAGCAAGGCGCGGCGCCACTGAAGGAAAACCTCGCGGCAGCGATCCTGATCCGTTCCGGCTGGCCTCGCATTGCGGCCGAAGGCGGTGCACTGGCCGACCCGATGTGCGGTGTCGGTACATTCCTGGTGGAAGCGGCGATGATCGCCGCCGATATCGCGCCAAACCTGCGCCGCGAGCAGTGGGGCTTCACCGCCTGGCTCGGTCACGTGCCAGCGCTGTGGAAGAAGCTGCACGAGGAAGCGTCCGAGCGCGCTGCCGCCGGTCTGGCCAAGCCACCGCTGTGGATTCGCGGTTACGAAGCCGACCCGCGCCTGATTCAACCGGGTCGCAACAACGTCGAGCGTGCCGGTCTGAGCGAGTGGATCAAGATCTACCAGGGCGAAGTCGCGACCTTCGAGCCGCGTCCGGACCAGAACCAGAAAGGCCTGGTGATCTGCAACCCTCCGTACGGCGAGCGTCTGGGCGATGAGGCGAGCCTGCTCTACCTCTATCAGAACCTCGGCGAGCGCCTGCGTCAGGCCTGCCTGAACTGGGAAGCGGCGGTGTTCACCGGCGCGCCGGACCTGGGCAAGCGCATGGGCATCCGCAGCCACAAGCAGTATTCGTTCTGGAACGGCGCGTTGCCGTGCAAGCTGCTGCTGATCAAGGTACTGCCGGATCAATTCGTCACGGGCGAGCGTCGCACGCCGGAACAGCGTCAGGCCGAGCGTGAACAGGCGGCTTACGATGAGGCACCGAGCGAGCCGCAAGAGCGCCAGTACAACAAAAACGGCAACCCGATCAAGCCGGCTCCAGCCCCGGCCCCGGTGATCGAGCAGCCGCGCCTGAGCGAAGGCGGGCAGATGTTTGCCAACCGCCTGCAAAAGAACCTCAAGGCGTTGGGCAAGTGGGTCAAGCGTGAGGGCATTGATTGCTATCGCGTCTACGATGCCGACATGCCGGAATACTCCATGGCCATCGACCTGTATCACGATTGGGTCCACGTCCAGGAATACGTCGCACCGAAATCCATCGATCCGGAAAAAGCCTCGGCGCGCATGTTCGATGCCCTGGCGGCGATTCCGCAGGCGTTGAACATCGACAAGAGCCGCGTGGTGGTCAAGCGCCGCGAGCGTCAGAGCGGCACCAAGCAGTACGAGCGCCAGGCGGCACAGGGCAAGTTCGTCGAGGTCAATGAGGGCGGGATCAAACTGCTAGTGAATCTCACCGACTACCTCGATACCGGTCTGTTCCTCGACCATCGTCCGATGCGCATGCGCATTCAGAAAGAGGCGGCCGGCAAGCGTTTCCTCAATCTGTACTGCTACACCGCCACTGCCAGCGTACATGCAGCCAAGGGCGGCGCGCGCAGCACCACCAGTGTCGACCTGTCGAAAACCTACCTGGACTGGGCACGTCGCAACCTGGCGCTGAACGGTTTCTCTGACAAGAACCGTCTGGAGCAGGGCGATGTGATGGCCTGGCTTGACGCCAGCCGTGACGAGTACGACCTGATCTTCATCGATCCGCCGACGTTCTCCAACTCCAAGCGCATGGAAGGCATCTTCGACGTGCAACGCGATCAGGTGCAGTTGATCGACCTGGCGATGGCACGACTGGCGCCAGGTGGGGTGTTGTACTTCTCCAACAACTTCCGCAAGTTCGAACTGGAGCCGAACCTCAGCGAGCGTTACGCCGTCGAGGAAATCACCGCCCAGACCATCGACCCGGATTTTGCGCGCAACGCCAAGATCCACCGTGCCTGGAAAATCATGGCACGTTGATACGCAGACGCTGTAGGCGCGAGCAGAGCTCGCGCCTACAGCGCTGGTCAAATTAGTGGCTAATAGCTATAACTCAACTCATGGCCAAAGGGCTTTCCCGCACCTGGCGTTGTGAGTTGCGTTTTATGTCGTTGCACGCCGTGCGTCCCAAGATCCTGGGCATTATCAGTGAAGACGTTTCGGCCTGGCTGGTCGCGATGCTGGTTTTGCTGATCGGCGGGATTCTCACGGGGTTGCTGGCGTGGTCGACGCAGAACCTGTTCCACCAACAATTGCGGCAACGTTTCCAACTGCTGGCCAGTGAACGTTACAGCCGTATCGAAGAACGTTTTGAAGATCAGGAACAGCGCCTCGATGGCCTGCGCCGATTTTTTTCCAACTCCGATTCGGTGTCCCGAGCGGAATTCGATGGCTACACCCAACCTTTATTGCATCGCACCCAGAGGTACTTCTACGCCGAGCGGGTCAGCCGTGCCGAGCGGTCCGCGTTCGAGCAGCGTGTAGGGGATGAGGGTTTGAGTCATTTCTCTGTGCGCGAACTCAATGCTGACGGCCAGTTGCAATTGGCGGCCGAGCGGGATGAGTACGTGGCGGTGCTTTACAGCCAGACCCAAAGCACGCTCGCTTCGCCCCTCGGTTACGATTTGCTGTCGGAGTCGATGCGTCGCGCGACGCTTGAACGGGCCGATCAACATGGCGGCATGGCGGTGTCGCAACCGATACATTTGGTGAACGTCGAAGCAGCTTATGCGCGAGGTGTGTTGCTGGTCGCACCGGTCACGCAGCGCAATCGCCGGGATACGGCAGCGACGAAACCTTATGGTTATGTGGTGGCGGTGATCAGCATGCGGCAATTGCTGGCGGACGGGTTGCCAGAGGCGAGCCGTGATTATCTCTCGGTCCGCATTCTCGATTTGTCGATCGACGATCAGCACGAAGTCCTGTTCGAATCGCCCAATCCACCGGCCGTCAGCGAGCTGTCGTCCACCCGTTTGCTGCGCCTTGCCGACCATGAATACCAGGTCGATATCCAGCCCAGCGATGCCTTCGTGCAGGCCAATCATTCGTCGGTGAGCAGTCTGGTGGTGCTGGGCGGTTTGCTCAGCGCGTTACTCAGCGTGTTGCTTTATGTGTTGGTGAGTCAGCGGCAACGGGCAGTGAAACTGGTCGAGCAGCGCACCCAGGAGTTGCGAGATCGCGAGCAGGAACTGCGCCGCACCCATGGTCAGTTGCGCAGCGTGCTGAACGCCGCGACTCAGGTGGCGATCATTGCTACCGACCTGCGCGGCGTCATCAGCACCTTCAACGCCGGCGCCGAGCAAATGCTCGGCTATGCCAGCGCCGAGGTGGTGGGCCGCATGACCCTGGAAAGCCTGCACCTGCCTCGGGAGTTGGTGGCCCGTTCGGCAGAACTGAGCGTGCGCTACGGTAAACCGGTGCCGACCTGTCAGGCGATGCTGGTGGAGGGCGAAGACGAAGGCGGACACGAGGCGCGGGAATGGACACTGGTTCGTGGCGATGGCAGCCATTTGACGGTCAACATGCTGGCCACGCCGGTGCTTGACGAACAGGGGCTGTGGGTCGGGCACCTGGCGGTTTGCATCGACATCACTGAGCGCAAACGGGTGCATGAGGCACTGGCCGCTCGGGACTTGCTGTTGAAGAAACTCAGCGCCCATGTGCCCGGTGGCATCTATCAGTTCAAGATGGAGTTCGACGGACGCTTCAGCGTGATTTATGCCAGCGACGGTATTCGCGAGATCTTCGAACTCGCCCCGGACGTTCTGTTGCTCGATGCCGAAGCGATTTTCAGCCGGATACATCCTCAGGACACCACCCGAGTCCGCGCTTCGATCCGGGCCTCGGCCGACACCCTCAGCCCTTGGCGCGAGGAGTATCGCGTGCAACTGCCTTCGCGTGGTCTGCGCTGGGTGCGCGGCGAAGCGACGCCGGAGGAACTGCCCGGTGGCGGCGTGCTCTGGCATGGCTACATCTCGGACATTTCCGACATGAAGCGCGTGGAAGAGGAATTGCGTGCGCTGTCGATCACCGACTCCTTGACCGGTATCCACAATCGCCGCTACTTCCAGGAGCGTCTCATCACTGAAATGGCGCGGGTGGAGCGTGGTGGAGGGGCGTTGTCGGTGATCATGCTCGAAATCGACCACTTCAAGCGCATCAACGACCAGCATGGTCATGCCGTCGGTGACCGTGTCTTGCAGGTGGTGTGTGAGCGGATCGGTCATCGGTTACGTCGCACGGACGTGTTCTGTCGTCTGGGCGGTGAAGAGTTCATGGTGCTGTGCCCGGACATCAGCGGCGAGCAAGCCTATATGTTGGCCCAGCAGTTATGGCAAGGGTTGCGCAGTTCACCGATCGACGGCGTCGGAACGGTCACCGCCAGTTTCGGCATTGCCAGTTGGCGGGTCGGGGAGGGCGTGGATGCCTTGCTGCTGCGCGCAGACTCGGGGGTTTACGCGGCGAAGCAGGCAGGAAGGGATCGGGTTGAGGCGGAGATAAACTAAGAATTGCCCGCAATCCCTGTAGGAGCGAGCTTGCTCGCGATAGCTGTTTTACATTCAACAGTGATGTTGACTGTCATACCGCTATCGCGAGCAAGCTTGCTCCTACGGAAGGCAATGCCGTGTTTAGAGCGTCGAAGCCGTCTGTGGCAGTTTCGGCTGGCGATACAGGTCCAGCAGCACCTGATCCAGCACTGACGAAGCGCCGAACGGAGCCTTGTCGTTGAGGATCGCCACCACCGCCCAGGTGTTGCCGTTGACGTCGCGGCTGAAACCGGCGATGGCGCGGACGGTGTTCAGGGTGCCGGTCTTGACGTGGGCTTCACCGCGCATCGCGGTGGTCTTCAGGCGTTTGCGCATGGTGCCGTCGGTCCCGGCAATCGGCATCGAGCTGATGTACTCGGCGGCATACGGGCTGTGCCATGCCGCTTCCAGCATCGAAGCCATTTCCCGGGCGCTGACGCGTTCGGCACGGGACAGGCCAGAGCCGTTCTCCATCACCAGATGCGGCGCCGTGATGCCTTTTTTCGCCAGCCACTGACGCACGACACGCTGGGCTGCCTTGGCGTCATCCCCATCGGCGTCGGTACGGAAACGTTGCCCAAGGCTCAAGAACAGCTGTTGGGCCATGGTGTTGTTACTGTATTTGTTGATGTCGCGGATGATTTCCGCCAGGTCTGGTGAAAAGGCCCGAGCCAGTACCTTGGCATTTTTAGGCGTTGGCGCCAGAACGTCCTTGCCCTGAATGCTGCCCCCCAGCTCCTTCCAGATGGCGCGCACGGCGCCGGCGGTGTAGGTCGCGTGGTCGAGCAGCGACAGGTAAGTCTGCGAGCTGCAACCTTCGGCCAATTGGCCGCCGACCGTCACGGTCACGCTGCCATCGGGCTGAGTCACCGGGTTGTAACGCACGCCACCGGTGCATTGCTTGCCGTTGATGGCCTTGACCTGGTTGTCGATGCGGATGCTGGCAATCGGCGGCTCTACCGATACCAGGACCTTGCCCGAGTCGTTGCGCGCGACAAAGCGCAGGGCCTTGAGGTTGACCAGCAGCGAATCGGGTTTGACCAGGAACGGTTTGTTATCGTCGTTGCCGTCGTCGTTGAACTCGGGCAGTTGCGGTTGCACGAAGAAGTTTTTATCCAGCACCAGGTCTCCGGTGACCTGGGTCACGCCGTTGGCGCGCAGGTCGCGCATCAGCAGCCAGAGTTTTTCCATGTTCAGCTTGGGATCGCCGCCGCCCTTGAGGTAGAGGTTGCCGTTGAGGATGCCGCCGCTGAGCGTGCCATCGGTGTAGAACTCGGTTTTCCACTGGTGATTGGGGCCGAGCATTTCCAGGGCCGCATACGTGGTGACCAGTTTCATGGTGGAGGCCGGGTTGACCGACACATCAGCGTTGTACACCGTCGCATTGCCGGGACCGGTGAGGGGAATCATCACCAGCGACAGGGCGTTGTCCTGCAACTTGCTGGCCTTGAGGGCCTTTTCGACATTGGGCGTGAGGGCGGTGTTGATGGTTGCAGCGGATACCGGGAAGGCCAGGGGCAGAAGAAGACCGGCCAGAAACAAGGAGCGCAAAGATTTGATCATCTGTAATAAAACCCTACAGCCGAGGGAAAATAAGGTGAGGGCATGAAGATAAATTCCCTCAATGGTCATGAAAGTGTCGGCATTATGCCCCAAGGTGTCATGACTTGTGCCGTGCCTTGGTCCTCTTACCCGCTATTTTTTTACCGACGGTAGACGTCGCGGCCCAGAGAGTCGGGCAATCGCCGGCTTAAAATGCTAAAGTGCGGCCCGTTATTACTTATGAGGATTGTTCCAATGGCGACTAACCGTTCCCAGCGTCTGCGCAAAAAATTGTGCGTCGATGAATTTCAAGAGCTGGGTTTCGAACTGAACCTGGATTTCAAGGAAGATTTGTCCGAAGAAGCCATTGACGCTTTCCTCGAAGCCTTCATCAAAGAAGCCATGGAAGCCAATGGTCTGGGTTATGTTGGCGGCGACGACTTCGGTCTGGTATGCCTGCAGAAGCGTGGCTCGGTCTCCGAAGAGCAGCGCGCTGCTGTTGAAGCCTGGCTGAAAAACCGTTCCGAGCTGACCAAGGCTGAAATCAGCCCGCTGCTGGACGTTTGGTATCCGGAAAAGCCGATCAACGCGGCTAAGTGATACTGAAAAAAACGGCGACCTTCGGGTCGCCGTTTTTTTTCGTGGATCAAAAGATCGCAGCCTTCGGGGCGGTGTAATCCTGTAGGAGCTGTCGAGTGGAACGAGGCTGCGATCTTTCAGGCTTTACGCCAATTCAAAATCAATAATGTAATAACCCCCGCGACAATTCCCCAGAACGCCGAACCGATGGAAAACAGCGTCAGCCCCGATGCCGTGACCATGAAGGTGATCAGCGCCGCTTCACGTTCCTTCGCCTCGCTCATGGCGACGCTCAAGCCGTTGATGATCGACCCGAACAACGCCAGTGCCGCTATCGACAGCACCAGTTCTTTGGGCAGCGCGGCAAACAACGCCGCGAGTGTTGCGCCGAACACCCCGGCGATCCCGTAGAAAACCCCGCACCACACCGCCGCCGTGTAGCGCTTGTTGCGATCCTCATGGGCGTGGGGCCCGGTGCAGATCGCCGCGCTGATGGCCGCCAGGTTGATCCCGTGGGAGCCGAACGGCGCCAGCAGCAACGACGCGATGCCGGTGGTGGTGATCAGCGGCGAGGCTGGCACGGTGTAGCCGTCGGCGCGCAATACGGCAATACCGGGCATGTTTTGCGAGGTCATGGCCACCACGAACAGCGGGATGCCGATGCTGATGGTCGCGGCCAGGGAGAAATGCGGCGTGGTCCAGACGGGCGTGGCCACTTCCAGGTGGAATCCGCTGAAGTCCAGCAGGCCCATGAGACCGGACAGGGCCGTGCCGATCAACAATGCCGCCAGCACGGCATAGCGTGGCGACAGGCGCTTGACCAACAGGTAAGTGAAGAACATACCCAGCACCAAGGCGGTGCGATGCTGAGCCGCGACGAAAATTTCGCTGCCGATCTTGAACAGAATCCCGGCCAGCAACGCGGCAGCCAATGAGGCCGGGATCTTTTTCACCAGGCGCTCGAAACTGCCGGTCAGGCCGCAGAGGGTTACCAGCACGGCGCAAGTGATGTAGGCGCCGATGGCTTCGCCATAAGTGACACCGCCCAGGCTGGTAATCAGCAACGCCGCGCCCGGGGTCGACCAGGCGATGGTGATGGGGGTGCGGTAACGCAGGGACAAGCCGATGGAACATACCGCCATGCCGATTGAAATCGCCCAGATCCACGAAGAAATCTGCCCGCTCGTCAGTCCGGCAGCTTGCCCGGCCTGGAACATCAGCACCAGGGAACTGGTATAGCCCGTCATCATGGCGATGAATCCGGCGACAATCGCGGAAGGCGAGGTATCGGCGAGTGGGCGCAATTGCGTGTGCGTGGCGTCATTCATGACGGCTATGTTCCTTAATACAGATGAAAATGTCTGCGATCCCCTGCGTAGGCGCAGCCTTCGGCAGCGCCTACAGAAATTGTGCGCAAATCACGGATTTCGGGTTTAAGCCTAAACTCAAAAGGAACTGGACGTTGCGATACAGCCAAGGCGACATTCAGCCGTACAGTCGTGTTGCCACCTTTCATTGTGTACAATCGCGGTGTTTTTTACGCGATACTTGCCAGCGACCCACTGTGCCGTATTACAGCCACCGCCAATTCGCCGCAGTTTTCCCGATTCGAGCGCCCATGAACGAACAGTTGCAACCCCTAAAGAAACAACCGCGAGCAGGCAAAGCAGGTCGCAGCGGTACTCAGGACGATATCGTCTACGCGCATATCTTCGAGGCTATCCTCGAACAGCGCCTGGCGCCCGGCACCAAGTTGAGCGAAGAAGCGCTGGGGGAAATTTTCGGGGTCAGTCGCACCATCATTCGCCGCGCCCTGTCGCGTCTTGCTCATGAAGGCGTGGTGTTGTTGCGTCCGAATCGTGGCGCGGTAGTCGCCAGCCCGAGCGTCGAAGAAGCCCGCCAGGTGTTCATGGCCCGGCGCCTGGTGGAGCGAGCGATCACCGAACTGGCCGTTGAGCACGCTACCGCCGAGCAGATCGCCGAGTTGCGCCAGATGGTCAACGATGAGCGCGACAGCTTCTCCCGTGGCGATCGCGGTGCCGGTATCCGTTTGTCGGGCGAATTCCACCTGAAATTGGCCGAGGCGGCGAAAAACACGCCGTTGATCAGTTTCCAGCGCAGCCTGGTATCCCAGACGTCGCTGATCATCGCCCAGTACGAAAGCGGCAACCGTTCTCACTGCTCTTACGACGAGCACACCCAGCTGATCGATGCCATCGAGGCTCGCAACGCTGAGTTGGCCGTGAATCTGATGATGCATCACATGGATCACATCGACAGCAAACTCAACCTCGACGAAGAAAGTGCGTCGGATGATTTGCACGCGGTGTTCTCGCACTTGTTGCAGACCAAGAAGCCTGGGCGTTCGACTGCCAAGCTCTGAAAGATCACGTCGCGCCCCATCGCTGGCAAGCCAGCTCCTACAAGAGCGGCGTGAATCATTGTAGGAGCCGGCTTGCTGGCGATGACGTTAGGGCAGGCAATAAAAATCCCCCGGGCTGCAAAGCGCCGGGGGATTTTTTATGCCCGGGAAAACTTAGCGCTGATGCACCAGATTCCCCGCCGCATACGTCTGTTGCACCGTCCGGTCATCGCCCAGCGTCATCAGCACAAACAACGTCTCGGCAATGTTGTTGGCCTGTTTCAGGCGATAGCTCAGCAGCGGTGTGGCGTTGTAGTCCAGCACCAGGAAGTCGGCGTCGGTGCCCGGTTGCAGGTTGCCGATCTTGTCTTCCAGGCGCAGTGCGCGAGCACCGCCGAGGGTCGCCAGATACAGCGACTTGAACGGGCTCAGGCGTGCACCTTGCAGTTGCATGACCTTGTAGGCTTCGTTCAGGGTTTGCAGCAGCGAGAAACTGGTGCCGCCGCCGACGTCGGTCCCGATGCCGACATTGAGGTTGTGCTTTTCGGCCATCGGCAGGTTGAACAGACCGCTGCCGAGGAAGAAGTTCGAGGTCGGGCAGAATGAGATGGCCGAACCGGTTTCCGCCAGGCGCGCGCATTCGTCATCGCACAGGTGCACGCCGTGGGCGAACACCGAGCGCTCGCCGAGCAACTGGTAATGGTCGTAGACGTCGAGGTAACCCTTGCGCTCCGGGAACAGCTCCTTGACCCACTCGATTTCCTTGAGGTTTTCGCTGATGTGGGTCTGCATGTACAGATCCGGGTATTCGGTCAGCAATTGGCCCGCGAGAGTCAGTTGTTCCGGGGTGCTGGTCGGTGCGAAGCGCGGCGTGACCGCATAGTGCAAGCGGCCCTTGCCGTGCCAGCGCTCGATCAGCGCCTTGCTTTCGACGTAGCTGGATTCGGCGGTGTCGGTCAGGTAGTCCGGCGCGTTGCGGTCCATCATCACCTTGCCGGCGATCATCCGCAGGTCGAGCTGTTCAGCGGCTTCGAAGAACGATTCCACCGACTGCGGATGCACACTGCCGAACACCAGCGCCGTGGTCGTGCCGTTACGCAGCAGTTCCTTGATGAAAATGTCCGCGACCTGGTCGGCATGGGCCTTGTCGGCGAACTGGCGTTCACAAGGGAAGGTGTACGTGTTGAGCCAGTCCAGCAGTTGCTCGCCATACGCGCCGACCATGCCGGTTTGTGGCAGGTGGATGTGGGTATCGATGAAACCAGGCGTGATCAGTGCGTCCTGGTAATGGGTGATCTCGATATCGGTTGGCAAGGTCGGCAGCAAGTCGCTGGCGTGGCCAATGGCACTGATTTTGCCGTTTTCGACCACCAGCAGGCCGTCGTCGAAATACTCGTAAGAGGCTTCGATACCAACGATGGCCGGGTCGGCGATGCTGTGCAAAATGGCGGCGCGGTAGGCTTTGCGAGTCAGAGGCATGGGGGTTCTCTAGTGTCGTTCTTGTCAGTTCGAGGCAGCTTGCTTCGACGCGTGGCTGCGGCGTGACGCGGGCAGCAGTTTGGCGATCGGTTCGGCGCTGGACGTCTGCTGGCCGAAATTCGCGTTATAGGTGGCGATGATTTCGCCGGCGATGGAGATGGCGATTTCCACAGGCAGTTTGCCTTTGACTTCGCCGATGCCCATCGGGCAGCGCATGCGTTGCACGACGCTGCTGTCGAAACCGCGATCACGCAGACGGTGTTCGAACTTCACCCGTTTGGTCTTCGAGCCGATCAGGCCGAAGTAGGAAAAGTCGTTGCGCTTGAGGATTGCGGCGGTGAGTTCGAGGTCGAGCTGGTGGTTGTGGGTCATGACAATGCAGTAGCTGCCGGGGGGCAGATCGTCGATTTCATCCACCGGTTCTTCGCTGACAATCTTGCGCACGCCGTGGGGGATCTGCTCGGGGAATTCATCTTCCCGCGAATCGATCCAGCGCACCCGGCAGGGCAGGCTGGCCAGCAACGGCACCAAGGCGCGGCCGACATGGCCGGCGCCGAACACAGCGATCTGTGCTTGCACCTGCCCCATCGGTTCGAACAGCAACACTGTCGCGCCACCGCAGCACTGACCGAGGCTGGCGCCGAGGCTGAAGCGCTCCAGATGTGTGTCCTGCTTGCCGCTGACGAGCATTTCGCGGGCGATTTTCATCGCCTTGTATTCCAGGTGTCCGCCACCGATGGTGTCGAAGGACTGGCTCGCACTGATGACCATCTTCGAGCCAGCGTTGCGCGGCGTAGAGCCAAGCTCTTCGATGATGGTCACCAACACGCAGGGCTCACCCCGGTTTTGCAGGTCGGCGAGGGCGTCGATCCAGTTGTACATAAACACCTCAACATCTCTGTTGTCTGTTCGGCCGTCTTCGCCAGCAAGCCAGCTCCTACAGGTTTCGTGTCGGTCGCAGAATCGCGATGCACCGCCTATCTGTAGGAGCCGGCTTGCTGGCGATACAGGCGCCTCGGTCTTAGAGCGAAGCCAACTCGGTTTCAGCCTCGACAGCCTTCGCCACCTTCAGCTGGCGCATTTGCTCACAGCCCCACAACACCCGCTCCGGGGTCGCCGGTGCGTCGATTTTCGGTTGATGCCTGTAGTCACCCAGGCTCGCCACGGCGTCCTTGATCGCACACCACGCGGCGATGCCGAGCATGAATGGCGGTTCACCGACAGCCTTGGAATGGAACACCGTGTCTTCCGGGTTCTTGCGGTTTTCCACCAGTTTCACCCGCAGGTCCAGCGGCATGTCCGCCACGGCCGGGATCTTGTAGCTGGCCGGGCCGTTGGTCATCAGCTTGCCTTTGTTGTTCCACACCAGTTCTTCCATGGTCAGCCACCCCATGCCCTGGATGAAACCACCTTCGACCTGACCAATGTCGATGACCGGGTTCAGCGAGGCACCGACGTCGTGGAGGATGTCGGTGCGCAGCATCTTGTACTCGCCGGTCAGGGTGTCGACCAGTACTTCGCAGCACGCCGCACCAAAGGCGAAGTAGTAGAACGGACGACCACGGGCCTGGCTACGGTCGTAGTGGATTTTCGGGGTCTTGTAGAACCCGGTGCTCGACAGCGACACTTGGGCGAAATACGCCTGCTGGATCAGCGCTTCGAAGGTCAGGATGTGATCGCGAACGCGCACATGACCGTTGTGGAATTCCACGTCTTCTTCGCTGACCTTGTAGTGACGGGCAGCGAACTCCACCAGGCGTTGCTTGATGGTTTCTGCCGCGTTCTGCGCCGCTTTGCCGTTCAGGTCGGCACCGCTGGAAGCGGCGGTCGGCGAGGTGTTTGGTACTTTGTCGGTGTTGGTCGCGGTGATCTGCACGCGGTCCATTTCCACCTGGAACACTTCGGCCACGACCTGCGCGACCTTGGTGTTCAGGCCCTGGCCCATTTCCGTGCCGCCGTGGTTCAGGTGGATGCTGCCGTCGGTGTAGACGTGCACCAGGGCACCGGCCTGGTTGAGGAAGCTGGCGGTGAAGGAAATACCGAATTTGACCGGCGTCAGCGCCAGACCTTTTTTCAGGATCGGGCTGTTCGCGTTGTAGTGACGGATCGCTTCGCGGCGCTCGGCGTACTGGCTGCTTTCTTCCAGTTCGGCGGTCATCTCCTCGAGCATGTTGTGCTCGACGGTCTGGTAGTAATGGGTGACGTTACGCTCGGTCTTGCCGTAGTAGTTGGCCTTGCGCACGGCCAGCGGATCGAGGGCCAGATGGCGAGAGATGGCGTCCATCACTTCTTCGATGGCGACCATGCCTTGCGGGCCGCCGAAGCCACGGTAAGCGGTGTTCGACGCGGTGTTGGTCTTGCAGCGATGACCGTTGATGGTCGCATCGCCCAGGTAGTACGAGTTGTCGGAGTGGAACATCGCGCGGTCGACGATCGACGCTGACAGGTCAGGTGAGTAACCGCAGTTGCCGGCCAGTTCCAGATTGATGCCGTGCAGGCGGCCAGTGCTGTCGAAACCCACGTCGTACTCGACGTAGAAGGGGTGACGCTTGCCGGTCATCAGCATGTCTTCGACACGCGGCAGGCGCATCTTGGTCGGCTGGCCGGTGAGGTGCGCGATCACGGCGCACAGGCACGCCGGGCTCGCTGCCTGGGTTTCCTTGCCGCCGAAACCGCCACCCATGCGCCGCATGTCGACGACGATTTTGTTCATCGACACGTCCAGCACTTCGGCCACCAGTTTCTGCACTTCGGTGGGGTTCTGCGTGGAGCAGTAAACGATCATGCCGCCGTCTTCGGTCGGCATCACCGAAGAGATCTGGGTTTCCAGGTAAAAGTGTTCCTGGCCGCCGATGTGCAGTGAGCCCTGGATGCGGTGTTCGGCAGACGCCAAAGCAGTGGCCGAATCGCCGCGCTGATGGGTGTGGCTGTCGAGCACGAAGTGGCGTTTGCGCAGGGCCTCGACCACGTCCAGAACCGGTTCGAGATCTTCGTATTCAATGATTGCGGCCATGGCCGCCTTGCGTGCGGTTTCCAGGTCTTTCGCGGCAACGGCGATCACCGGTTGACCGACGAACTCCACGGTATCAATCGCCAGCAGCGGATCGCCCGGCAGCAACGCGCCGATGTCTTTCAGGCCCGGCAAGTCTTCGTGGGTGATGGCGATGCGCACGCCTTCGAAGGCGTAGCAGGGCGAGGTGTCGATGCTGATGATTTTCGCGTGGGCGCGGTCCGACAGGCGTGCATAGACGTGCAACTGATTCGGAAACTCCAGGCGGTCGTCGATGTACTGCGCTTCACCGGACACATGCTTGGCGGCGCTGTCGTGCTTGACGCTGCGGCCGACACCGGTGGTCAGGTCCTTGGCGAACAGTTCAGCCAGTTCGGCCTGGGTCTTCTCTACGGCGTGATGATTAGACATAAGCGGTCACCCGAGTCTCGATGTGCGGTGTTTGCAGTTCGATGAAGTATTTGCGCAGCAGGTTTTGCGCGCTCAGCAGGCGGTATTCCTTGCTTGCACGGAAGTCCGAGAGCGGCGTGAAATCTTCGGCCAGGGCGGCGCAGGCGCGTTCGATGGTGGCGTTGTTGAACGGCGCACCGACCAGCGCGGCTTCGCAGGTGGCGGCGCGTTTCGGGATGGCGGCCATGCCGCCGAAGGCGACGCGGGCTTCAGCCACTACGCCGTTTTCCAGGCGAATGTTGAAGGCGGCGCACACGGCAGAAATGTCATCGTCCAGACGCTTGGAAACTTTGTAGGCGCGGAACAGTTTTTCGACGCTGGCACGCGGCACGATGATCTTCTCGATGAACTCGCTCTCCTGACGCGCCGTGACGCGGTAGTCGATGAAGTAGTCTTCGAGCGCCATGGTGCGGCGGGTTTCGCCTTTGCACAGCACAATTTGTGCGCCAAGGGCGATCAGCAGGGGCGGTGAGTCACCAATCGGCGAAGCGTTACCGATGTTGCCGCCAAGGGTGCCCTGGTTGCGGATCTGCAAGGACGCAAAGCGATGCAGCAATTCACCAAAATCCGGGTACTCGGCGTTCAACGCCTCGTAGCAATCGGACAGCGAAGTGGCGGCGCCGATTTCCAGGCGATCGTCGAAACGTTCGATGCGCTTCATCTCGGCGACGTTGCCGACGTAGATCATCACCGGCAGCGTGCGGTGGAACTGGGTGACTTCCAGCGCCAGGTCGGTGCCGCCAGCCAGCAGGCGGGCTTGTGGGTAGGCATCGTAAAGGTCGGCCAGGTCAGCCACGGTCAGGGGCACCAGGCAGCGTTTGTCGCCGCTGTTGAGTTCACCGATGTCGGTGGGCGCGATGGCTTTCAGGCGAGCGATGGTGTCGGCTTCGCGGGCATCGAACTGATCCGGTTGTTTGCCGCAGCAGGATTGCTCGGCAGCTTCCAGGATCGGCCGGTAGCCAGTGCAACGGCAGAGGTTGCCGGCGAGCGCTTCGTGGGCCTTGGCCTGATCCGGTGCATCGCTGTTCTTTTGCAGTGCAAACAGCGACATCACGAAACCGGGAGTGCAGAAGCCGCACTGCGAGCCGTGGCATTCGACCATGGCTTTCTGCACGCTGTGCAGCTCACCTTTGTGCTTGAGGTCTTCAACGCTGATCAACTGCTTGCCGTGCAAGGACGAGACGAATGTCAGGCACGAGTTGAGGCTGCGATAGCGAATGTGTTCGCGGCCATCGTCATCCGTTTGCAACTCGCCGACCACCACGGTGCAGGCGCCGCAGTCACCGCTGGCGCAGCCTTCTTTGGTGCCGGGTTTGCCCACATGATCGCGCAGATAGTTGAGCACAGTCAGGTTCGGGTCCAGGGCGTGCTCGCTACGGAGTTCCTGGTTGAGTAAAAACTGGATCACGGAAGACCTCGCAGACTCATTATTGTTGTTAGCCGATTGGAGCTGAATTTAGCAGGTCTGACTTTTCGGTCAATGGTTTTCTGACTTAAAGGTCAGGAATGTGCATTTTGATGGTCAATGACTCCTTTGTTCATTATTGACCCTCCTTCAATTGCCTGCTTTGTGCTTGAATCGTGCCAAAACCACCGGGCAGGCCCTGCGCCATGACGTACCAATTGCGCTACACTGCGCCGCTTGTGCAGATCGAAGAGTTTGAAGGACAACCATGACGTTCAAGGCGCCGGACAGCCTCGCCGAGCAAATTGCTCACCACCTCGCCGAACGCATCATTCGCGGCGAAATGAAGCCCGGGGAGCGCATCCAGGAACAGAAGGTCACGCTGGCTCTCAACGTCAGTCGCGGATCGGTCCGCGAGGCGTTGCTGATCCTTGAGCGTCGGCACCTGATCGCCATCCTGCCGCGACGTGGCGCCCACGTGACGGAGCTCACTGCGCATAAAGTGCAAAGCCTGTGCACGCTGATGAGCGAGTTGTACATCCTGCTCGGCAACGCCGTGGCCAGTGGCTGGAAGACTCAAGCCGACATGGCTCCGTTCGTACAGATCCAGCAGCGCCTGACCGACAGTTTCGAGCGGCAGGACATCCGCACCTTCGTCGACGACAGTTTCAGTGTGATGCGCGCTGCGTATCCGTTCGCCGACAATCCGTATTTGCAGGAAACCGTCGAGAATCTGCAGCCGGCCATGAGCCGCGCGTATTTTCTCGCCCTGGATCAGCGCAAGGCGTCGATGAGCGAGTATCTGGAACTGTTCGAGCGTCTGCTTGCGGCCGTGCTGGCCCGTGATATTGCACAGATCCGCGAAGTGCTGACGGCGTACGCCCAGCGCAGCTGCGATCTGGTGATCTCTGCCCTGACGGATGCTTAAGCGTGCGGCTAAAGTGCATCAAGCTCGCGGGGTTCAAGTCCTTCGTCGATCCGACCACGGTGAACTTCCCCAGTAACATGGCGGCGGTTGTCGGCCCCAATGGCTGCGGCAAGTCGAACATCATCGACGCCGTTCGCTGGGTGATGGGCGAGAGTTCGGCGAAGAACCTCCGTGGCGAGTCGATGACCGACGTCATCTTCAACGGCTCCACCAGTCGCAAGCCGGTGAGTCAGGCGAGCATCGAACTGGTGTTCGATAACTCCGACGGCACATTGCTCGGCGAATACGCCGCCTACGCGGAAATTTCCATTCGCCGCAAAGTAACGCGCGACAGCCAGACCACTTACTACCTCAACGGCACCAAATGTCGCCGTCGCGACATCACCGACATCTTCCTCGGCACCGGCCTCGGCCCGCGCAGCTATTCGATCATCGAGCAGGGGATGATCTCCAAGCTGATCGAGTCCAAGCCTGAAGACCTGCGCAACTTTATTGAAGAAGCCGCAGGCATCTCCAAGTACAAGGAGCGCCGGCGCGAGACCGAAAACCGCATCCGCCGCACCCACGAAAACCTCGAGCGTCTGACCGACCTGCGCGAAGAACTGACGCGCCAGCTCGAACGCTTGCACCGTCAGGCCGAGGCCGCCAAGAAATATCAGGAATACAAAGCCGAGGAGCGACAGCTCAAGGCCCAGCTCTCGGCCCTGCGCTGGCAGGCGCTGAACGACCAGGTCGGGCAGCGTGAAGCAATCATCGGCACTCAGGAAGTTTCGTTCGAAGCGCTGGTGGCCGAGCAGCGCAATGCCGATGCGAGCATCGAACGCTTGCGCGATGGCCATCATGATCTGTCCGAGCGCTTCAATCTGGTCCAGGGGCGCTTCTATTCGGTCGGCGGCGACATCGCCCGGGTCGAGCAGAGCATCCAGCACGGTCAGCAGCGTTTGCGCCAGTTGCAGGACGATCTGAAAGAAGCCGAACGCGCGCGCCTGGAAACCGAATCTCACCTGGGCCACGACCGCACGCTGTTGCTGACCCTCGGCGAAGAGCTGGACATGCTCACGCCAGAGCAGGAAGTCACCAGCGCCGCTGCAGAAGAAGCCGCCGCTGCGCTGGAAGACTCCGAAACCACCATGCACGGCTGGCAAGAGCAGTGGGATACCTTCAATCTCACTGCCGCCGAGCCTCGGCGTCAGGCCGAAGTGCAGCAGTCGCGCATCCAGCAACTGGAAACCAGCCTGGAACGGCTGGCCGAACGGCAGAAGCGTCTCGGCGAAGAACGCGCCTTGCTTTCGGCCGATCCGGAAGACGCAGCGATCATGGAACTCAGCGAACAGCTCGCTGAATCCGAAGCGACGCTCGAGGATTTGCAGACCAGCGAAGAAGCACAGGTCGAAAAGCTTGAGCAATTGCGGCAGGAACTACAGCAAGCGCTGTCGGCGCAACAGCAGGCGCAGGGTGATTTGCAGCGGCTCAATGGTCGACTGGCCTCGCTGGAAGCCTTGCAGCAAGCCGCACTTGACCCTGGCACCGGCACCGCCGAATGGCTGCGCGAACAGAATCTTGCGAATCGCCCACGCCTGGCTGAAGGCCTGAAGGTTGAAGCAGGTTGGGAGCTGGCGGTGGAAACCGTGCTTGGCGCCGATCTGCAAGCGGTGCTGGTGGATGATTTCAAAGGTTTTGATCTGGCCGGGTTCACCCAGGGCGACCTGCGTTTGCTCAGTCCGGCTGGCGATGGCGTGCGGGTGGCGGGCAGTCTGCTCGACAAGGTCGAGGCTCAGATCGATCTGTCGCCGTGGCTGGGGCAGGTCAAACCGGTCGACAGTCTCGAGCAGGCCCTGGCGTTGCGCGCTCAATTGGCCGCCGGCCAGAGCCTGATCAGTCGCGATGGTTATTGGGTCGGTCGACATTTTCTGCGGGTGCGTCGAGCCAGTGAAGCCGAAAGCGGCGTGCTTGCCCGCGGTCAGGAAATCCAGCAGTTGGGGCTAGAGCGCGACGAGCGCGAAGCCACCGTCGAAGCCCTGGAAACCCAGCTTCAGAATCTCAGGGCGCAGCAGCGTCAGCAGGAAAACGGTCGCGAACATCTGCGTCGTCTGCTGCAGGACGAAGCGCGTCAGCAAGGCGAGCTCAAGGCGCAATTGTCTGCCGGTAAAACCAAGGCAGAACAGTTGACCTTGCGTCGCACACGCCTCGACGACGAGCTCGTCGAGCTGGACGAACAGCGCGCGCTGGAACACGAAAGCATCGGCGAAGCGCGCCTGCAATTGCAGGAGGCCCTCGACAGCATGGCGCTGGACACCGAGCAGCGCGAGTTGCTGCTGGCCCAGCGCGACAGCTTGCGCGAACGTCTTGACCGGGTGCGTCAGGAAGCGCGGCAGCACAAAGATCACGCGCATCAATTGGCGGTGCGCCTGGGCTCGCTCAAGGCCCAGCACGATTCGACGCGTCAGGCGCTGGAGCGCCTGGAGATGCAGTCCGAACGCCTGACCGAAAAGCGCGAACAGCTGAGCCTCAATCTGGAGGAGGGCGAGGCGCCACTCGAAGAGCTGCGCCTGAAACTCGAAGAGTTGCTCGACAAGCGCATGACCGTCGACGAAGAACTCAAGACTGCGCAGATCGCCATGGAAGACGCCGACCGCGAACTGCGCGACGCCGAGAAGCGCCGCAGCCAGGCCGAGCAACAATCCCAACTGATTCGCAGCCAGCTCGAAACCCAGCGCATGGAATGGCAGGCCCTGACCGTGCGCCGCAAGGCGTTGCAGGACCAGTTGCTGGAAGACGGCTACGACTTGCACGGCGTGCTCGCCACGCTGACCGCCGAGGCCAACGAGAAAGACGCCGAGGAAGAGCTCGAGCGCATCGCCGCGCGGATTGCGCGCCTTGGTGCGATCAACCTCGCGGCCATTGACGAGTACCAGCAACAATCAGAACGTAAACGTTATCTGGATGCACAGAACGACGATCTGGTGGAAGCCCTTGAAACGCTTGAGAACGTGATTCGCAAGATCGACAAGGAAACCCGTAACCGTTTCAAAGATACCTTTGATCAGATCAATGGCGGTTTACAGGCGCTTTTCCCAAAAGTTTTCGGTGGCGGGCGCGCGTATTTGGAACTGACGGGCGAAGATCTACTCGATACAGGGGTAACGATCATGGCGCAGCCGCCAGGTAAGAAGAACAGCACCATCCATTTGCTCTCCGGTGGCGAAAAAGCCCTGACCGCATTGGCACTGGTTTTTGCGATCTTCAAGTTGAACCCGGCGCCGTTCTGCATGCTCGATGAAGTTGACGCGCCACTGGATGACGCTAACGTTGGACGCTACGCACGGCTGGTAAAGGAAATGTCGCAAACGGTGCAGTTCATCTACATCACCCACAACAAGATCGCCATGGAAATGGCGGAGCAATTGATGGGGGTGACGATGCACGAACCGGGTTGTTCGCGATTGGTTGCCGTGGATGTGGAGGAGGCGATGGCGATGGTGGATGCCTGAGTCGAGGCTTGCAGGACGATTGTGTATGGTCTGTAGGACTTGTTTACGGGTATCGACTTGCTGGCCAATCGACATATTCGCGTAAGCCGGGGCTGTAGACGGTGTAAAGTTGCCTTTGGTCGTGCTAGTTTAATGTCAATTTTTCGTATACGTGGCACAAAACGCCTGTCAGAACATAGGGTTGGCGCCACGTTTTAAAGCGGTTTACAGGCTGTAAACCCCTTATTTTTCAGCATTTTTATAGAGGCACGGGATTACATGGAAATCGGTCTGCGCGAGTGGCTGATCGTCATCGGCATTATTGTCATTGCCGGTATTCTTTTCGATGGCTGGCGCCGTATGCGCGGTGGCAAGGGAAAATTGAAGTTCCGCCTTGATCGAAACCTGTCCAACCTGCCGGACGAGGACACCAGCGCTGAGCTGTTGGGCCCGCCGCGTGTGCTGGATACGCATAAAGAGCCGCAACTGGACGAGCACGATCTGCCGTCGGTGAGCATGCCTGCCCGTGAGCCTCGCGAGTCGGGTTCCAAGCGCGGCAAACGGGGTCACAGCGAACCTTCGCAGGGCGACATGAACCTCAGCCTGGATCTGGACGGCGGCCCGAGCTTCAGCAGCCGTGACGACGATTTCCCGGATGACACCAAGGCTTCGCCATCGGTCGGCGAAAAAGATCAGCCGCAAGCTGAAGAAGTCCTGGTGATCAGCGTGATCTGCCGTGACGCCGCCGGCTTCAAGGGCCCGGCGCTGTTGCAGAACATTCTGGAGAGTGGTTTGCGTTTCGGCGAGATGGACATTTTCCATCGGCACGAAAGCATGGCCGGCAACGGCGAAGTGCTGTTCTCCATGGCTAACGCGGTCAAGCCAGGCGTGTTTGACCTGGACGACATCGACCACTTCAGCACGCCGGCCGTGAGCTTCTTCCTCGGTCTGCCGGGTCCGCGTCATCCGAAGCAAGCGTTTGACGTGATGGTGGCAGCGGCGCGCAAATTGTCCCAGGAGCTGAATGGCGAACTGAAGGACGATCAGCGCAGCGTACTGACTGCCCAGACGATCGAGCACTACCGTCAGCGCATCGTCGAGTTCGAACGTCGTGCACTGACCCAGAAGCGTTGAATTTGGACGTGTGTGGGCATGACTGCCACGCGCTGTAGGAGCCGGCTTGCTGGCGATGCGGACTTGAAACCGCCATCGCCGGCAAGCCGGACTCCTACAATGAATCTGCGCCGCATCAACAGATTGAGCAGCCTCGGCTGCTCTTTTGCTTTATGAGAGAACACCCATGACTGCCGCCGAAAACCGCATTCTAGCGCTGCGCGCCGAGCTGGATCAGCACAACTACCGTTACCACGTTCTCGACGAGCCGAGCATTCCGGACGCCGAGTACGACCGTTTGTTCAACGAGCTCAAGGCCCTCGAAGCGGCCAATCCCGACTTGATCACCAGCGACTCGCCGACCCAGCGAGTGGGCAGCGCGGCGTTGTCGGCGTTTACCCAGGTGCGTCATGAAGTGCCGATGCTCAGCCTCGGCAACGCCTTCGAAGAAACCGACATGCGCGAGTTTGATCGCCGGGTGACCGAAGGTCTGGATCTGCCGGCCGGCGACCTGTTCGGTGGTGGCGCAACGGTTGAATACAGCTGCGAACCCAAGCTCGATGGCCTGGCGGTCAGCCTGTTGTATCAGAACGGCGTATTGGTTCGTGGCGCAACGCGGGGCGACGGCACGACCGGCGAAGACATCAGCGTCAACGTGCGCACCGTGCGCAATATTCCGCTCAAGCTGCATGGCACGGGCTGGCCGCAAACCCTGGAAGTGCGTGGCGAAGTCTTTATGTCCAAGGCCGGTTTCGAACGGCTCAATGCCACGCAACTGGAAGTTGGCGGCAAGACCTTCGCCAACCCGCGCAACGCGGCGGCAGGCAGCTTGCGTCAGCTGGACTCAAAGATCACCGCCAATCGTCCGCTGGAATTCTGCTGCTACGGCATCGGCCAGGTGTCGGCGGACATTGCCGATACGCACATCGGCAATTTGCAGCAGCTCCAGGCCTGGGGCATGCCGATCAGTCATGAGCTGAAACTGGCCAATGGCATCGATGAGTGCCTCGATTATTACCGTGACATCGGTGAGCGCCGCAATGCGCTGCCCTATGAAATCGATGGCGTGGTGTTCAAGGTCAACAGCATCGCTTCCCAGCGTGAGCTGGGCTTTCGCGCCCGTGAGCCGCGTTGGGCCATCGCCCACAAATTCCCGGCCATGGAAGAGCTTACCGAGCTGCTGGATGTGGAGTTTCAAGTCGGTCGCACCGGTGCGGTGACGCCCGTGGCACGCTTGAAGCCGGTCAAGGTTGCCGGTGTCACTGTGGCCAACGCCACGCTGCACAACATGGACGAAGTGGCGCGTCTCGGTCTGATGATCGGCGACACGGTGATCATCCGTCGTGCCGGTGACGTGATTCCGCAAGTGGTGCAGGTGGTCATGGATCGTCGTCCGGAAAATGCCCGGCCGGTGCAGATTCCCGAGCAATGCCCGGTGTGCGGTTCCCATGTCGAACGCACACAGTTGATCAAGCGCAGCAAGGGCCGCGAGACCGTCAGCGAAGGCGCGGTGTACCGCTGCGTCGGTCGTCTGGCCTGCGGCGCGCAGCTTAAGCAGGCGATCATCCATTTCGTCTCCCGTCGCGCCATGGACATTGAAGGCCTGGGCGACAAGAGCGTCGAGCAGTTGGTGGATGAAGGTCTGGTCAGTTCGCCAGCCGATCTGTATGCCCTGAAATTCGAAGACATTGTCGACCTGGAAGGCTTTGCCGAACTGTCGAGCAAGAAACTGCTCAGCGCCATCGAAGACAGCAAGAAACCGGGACTGGCGCGCTTCATCTATGCCCTCGGGATTCCCGATGTCGGTGAGGAGACGGCCAAGGTCCTGGCCCGCTCGCTGGGTTCGCTGGAGCGCGTGCAGCAGGCGCTACCGCAAGTGCTGACGTACTTGCCGGATGTCGGCCTGGAAGTCGCGCATGAGATCCACAGTTTCTTCGAAGACACGCACAACCAGCAGGTGATCGCGGAACTGCTCAAGCATGGTTTGCAGATTCAGGATCAGGGTGAGTTGGGTGCCGAGTTCGCGGCCAGTACCACCCTGGGTGGTTTCCTCGACAAGCTGCACATTCCATCGGTCGGGCCGGGCGGGGCTCAGAAACTGGCTGACCGCTTCGGCTCGCTGCAAGCAGTGATCGGCGCAGACTGGCTGGACATGCGTCAGGCGCTCCCGGAGAAGCAGGCCAATTCGGTGCGCGAGTTCTTTGCGGTCGAGGAAAATCGTCAATTGGCCGAAGCCGCCGAGAAGCAACTGGCCGATTTCGGCATGCACTGGCTGAGCGAAAAGAAAGTCGTCGAAGGCCTGCCGCTGGCCGGGCAGACCTGGGTGTTGACGGGTTCGCTGGAATTGATGAGTCGCGATGTCGCCAAGGACAAGCTCGAAAGCCTGGGAGCGAAAGTCGCCGGCTCGGTTTCTGCGAAAACCCATTGTGTTGTTGCCGGGCCGGGAGCGGGGTCGAAGTTGACCAAGGCCAGTGAGCTGGGGTTGAAGGTGCTGGATGAAGAGGCGTTTGTGGCGTTTTTGAGCACGCACGGTATTACCGTGTGATGCCCTACAGATCTACGCAACCCTTGTAGGCGCTGGCTTGCCAGCGAAGAGGCCCGAAAGATTGGTGCAAGGCTCATGACCGCCTTCGCCGGCAAGCCGGCTCCTACAAAAAAGGGGAACGTTCTTGAAGCGGGAATGATCTAGTCTCTGCAAGCCTCAGGGAGAGATCGCCATGTACCGTTTCTTCGAGCACCTCAGCTCGCGCATTGCCGCCCCGTTCATGGGCGAGCACTCGCGCAACAGCAAGGTCTGGCCCTGTCGTTGCGGGCAGTCGCTGTTCTTTCGCAACAGCCAGTGCCTGGCGTGTTCGGCAGCTTTGGGTTATCAGCCTGAACAGAGCCGTTTAACCTCGCTGCAACCGGGTGAGCTGGCGGATACCTGGGTGCTCGACGCCGACCCGCAGGCGGGTGTGTACCGCCGCTGCGCCAACCTCGATTCACCTGCTGCGTGCAACTGGCTGCTTCCTGCCGGTCTGCGCGAAACGCTGTGCATCGCCTGTCGCCTTAATCGCACCATTCCCGACCTGTCGATCACCGAAAACCACGAACGCTGGCGCAAGGTGGAAACCGCCAAGCGCCGGATGGTCGCGCAATTGATCACGCTGGGGCTGCCGGTCATTGCCAAAATCGATGACGAAGAAATCGGGCTGGCATTTGATTTCATCGGCGAAGACCTCGACGGAAAGCTACCGACCACCGGCCATGCCAACGGCTTGATCACCCTCGATATCAGGGAGGCCGACGACGCTCACCGCGAACAGGTGCGGGTGCAAATGCACGAACCGTATCGCACCTTGCTTGGGCATTTTCGCCATGAGGTCGGACACTATTACTGGGATCGGCTGATCGCCAACAGCCATTGGCTTGAGCCGTTTCGCGGCTTGTTCGGTGACGAGCGCGCCAGTTACGCCGACGCACTCGAACGGCATTATCAACAGGGTGCACCGCTGGACTGGCAACAGCGCTACGTCAGCGCCTACGCCACCATGCATCCGTGGGAAGACTGGGCGGAAACCTGGGCGCATTACCTGCACATGATGGATGCGGTGGACACCGCACTGGGGTTCGGCATGAGTGCCCGGGAAATGGACTTCGACTACCAGCCGTTTACGCTAGAGACCCTCTACGATCCGCAGCATCCTGGCGGTGCGGCGTTCCTGTCGTTCGTCAATGCATGGATCGAGTTGGCCGGAATGCTCAACGAATTGTCACGCAGCATGGGCCAGCCGGACTTCTATCCATTCGTCCTGCCATCGGCGGTGATCGCCAGGCTGCACTTTATCCACCTGGTGATCCAGCAACAGGGCGGCAGGGCGGACGAGGTGCTGCAAGACTCGTAGAAGCTGGCGCAGGCTGCGATCTTTCCAGGCTGCGCATGTCCTTGACCTGATTCATGTTTTTTAATCTGTCTGGACGGTTGTAACTTCGCTTCAGATAGGTACAATGGCGCGGCTCGCCGACAGGTGAGCGTCGTTATGGTGACCCCATCGGTCCCCCCGCAACGATTACCCGTGAACCTGGTCAGAGCCGGAAGGCAGCAGCCACAGCGGGAACATTGTGTGCCGGGGTGTGGCTGGTGGGGTTACCACCTTAACGCCTTGTGAGTCCTCACTCGCGTTTCTATCGAAACAATACTTTTAATCTGTCTGCCATGGATGATGTCCAGCGGCGGCGTTTTGCTGTGCGCGTTTTTTGGTCTGGGCCCTAATGTTGGCCAATGTACAGCCGAATAATATCGTCAATTTCCCCGGACGCTTTCATCTGCTCCAATGCCCGCAGAATGCGCTGTGCAGGGACCTTCGGGTCTTTGCGCATGTAGCAACCGAAGCTCTGTTCCTCCAGCACCACCACATGTTTGAGTTGCTGTTGTGGCAATAACCGCTGGTTGAACCAGTCCAGGGTCCATTGGTTGCTAACGGCATAGTGATTGCGTCCGGCCTGAAGTTTTTGCAGCACCTGTTCCTGGTTGCGCGCGTCGTCGCGACGCAGTTGATTGGCATCGAACAGCGGTTGCAGGGTGGGATAGTTGTAGCTGAGGACGGTGCCGATGGATTGGTGCGGCAAGTCCGCCGGGATGACCACGGTAGGCCCGGTAGGTCGGCTGATCAGCAGGTCGGGTTGGGTCCAGAGCTGGGAGCTCCAGATGTAATCGTCGGGCAGATTCGGCAGCCATGACCGGCTGGCATGGCAGCGAATGTCGACTTCGCCATGCTCCATGGCACTTTGCACGCGAGCCCGAGGCAGTACGTGAAACTCAACCGCCACGCCGACCTGGGTAGCCAGGCTGAGCATTACGTCATACAGGATGCCCTGGGTCGGCCTACCGTGTTCAAGTTGCATCATCGGCATTGCCCAACTGTCCGGCACGACGAAGCGCAATGGCGGCTCGGCGGCCGTGCAATCCAGGCTGATCAACAGCAGTGCCCCCAAGGCTGACCGCATAAACACTCCGTTAAAGGCCTGCAAAGTACAGCTTGACCAGAATAGACGAGCACACCGGATGCAATTTGTGCCTTGCTCCGCTAGCATTAGCCGCTTCTGCTTCCTTCGCTGCGACGGTTTTCGATGAGTTATCAGGTTCTTGCACGTAAATGGCGTCCGCGCTCGTTCCGCGAAATGGTCGGCCAGACCCATGTGCTCAAGGCTCTGATCAATGCCTTGGACAGCCAGCGGCTGCATCACGCCTACCTGTTTACCGGTACGCGTGGGGTCGGCAAGACCACCATCGCACGGATCATCGCCAAATGCCTGAACTGTGAAACGGGTATTACGTCCACGCCGTGTGGCGAATGTTCGGTTTGTCGCGAGATCGATGAAGGCCGCTTCGTCGACCTGATCGAGATCGACGCCGCGAGCCGCACCAAGGTCGAAGACACCCGTGAGTTGCTCGATAACGTGCAATATGCCCCGAGCCGTGGGCGCTTCAAGGTCTACCTGATCGACGAAGTGCACATGCTCTCGAGCCATTCCTTCAACGCGCTGCTCAAAACCCTTGAGGAGCCGCCACCCTACGTCAAGTTCATCCTGGCGACCACTGATCCGCAGAAACTTCCCGCAACGATTCTGTCGCGCTGTCTGCAGTTCTCCCTGAAGAACATGACGCCGGAACGGGTGGTCGAGCATTTGACCCATGTGCTGGGTGTCGAGAACGTGCCGTTCGAAGACGATGCACTGTGGCTGCTGGGTCGTGCCGCCGACGGTTCGATGCGCGATGCCATGAGCCTGACCGACCAGGCCATCGCTTTCGGTGAAGGCAAGGTCATGGCCGCCGACGTGCGGGCGATGCTCGGTACGCTCGATCACGGTCAGGTCTACGACGTTTTGCACGCGTTGATCGAAGGTGACGCCAAGGCGTTGCTCGAAGCTGTCCGTCATCTGGCCGAACAAGGCCCGGACTGGAGCGGCGTGCTCTCGGAAATTCTCAACGTGCTGCATCGTGTCGCCATCGCCCAGGCCTTGCCTGAAGGCGTCGACAATGGTCACGGCGATCGTGACCGGGTGCTGGCGCTGGCTCAGGCGTTGCCGGCCGAAGACGTGCAGTTCTATTACCAGATGGGCTTGATCGGCCGCCGCGATTTGCCGCTGGCGCCGGACCCTCGCGGTGGTTTCGAAATGGTCCTGCTGCGGATGCTTGCATTCCGGCCCGCCGATACCGCCGACGCACCGAGACAGCCACTAAAGCCAGTGGGGATCAGCCAGGCCACGGTTGATTCCGCCAAATCAGTGGCTGCCTCACCGGTGGTTGCGCCGGTGACCGCTGCACCGGTGGCACCGTCTCCAGCGCCTGTGGTTGCGCCCGCACCGGTCCCTGAACCTGTGCCTGTGCCCGTTGCGCCGCAGGTTGTTGCTGAGCCAGAACCCGTCGAGGTCGAAGAAGTCATCGATCTGCCATGGAATGACCCGGTAGAGACCGCGCCCGTTCAGCAACCCGCCATCGAACCGGTGCTGGAAACCGCCAGCGAGCAACCCGAGCTGCCGCCGATGCCGCTGCCGACGCCGGACAGCGTGGTGCCGGAGGCGCCTGAGTGGGCTGCCGCGCCGATTCCCGAGCCATCGGTGGCCGAGGTCGATGCCGCGACGCCGGGCGTGGATGCGGACGACGAGCCGCCGCTGGACGAGGACTACATCGAGCCGGACATGGATTCGGCTTACAGTTATCTGGATGACCTGGCCAGCGAACACGCCGCCGAGCCGGCACCGGAACCCGAGCCTGAACCTGCAGCGATGCCGGCCACCGGCCTGGCCCTGCAATGGCTGGAACTGTTTCCGAAACTGCCGATCTCTGGCATGACCGGCAGCATCGCCGCCAACTGCACGCTGATCTCGGTGGAAGGCGATAGCTGGCTGATGCACCTGGACCCGGCCCACAGCGCCTTGTTCAACGCCACTCAGCAGCGTCGCCTGAACGATGCGTTGAATCAGTATCATCAACGCACGCTGACCCTGAGCATCGAGCTGATCAAGCCTGAGCAGGAAACCCCGGCGCAAGCGGCTTCGCGCCGCCGCGCCAACCGTCAGCGCGAGGCGGAGGAATCGATCCACGGTGATCCGTTCATCCAGCAGATGATGCAGCAGTTCGGTGCGGTGGTCCGAAACGATACTATTGAACCTGTCGACGTCCTGGTCACTCAGGGCTAATAACTGAAGGCGCTCGGCCGAACAGGCCGGGCGCCGTTTTGATCCAAGTACTTTTGAGGTGATTCCCATGATGAAAGGTGGCATGGCCGGCCTGATGAAGCAGGCACAGCAGATGCAGGAAAAAATGGCCAAGATGCAGGAAGAACTGGCCAACGCCGAAGTCATCGGTAAGGCCGGTGGCGATATGGTCACTGTGGTCATGACCGGTCGTCACGACGTTAAAAGCGTGACCATCGACCCAAGCCTGGTAGAAGGCATGAGCGAAGACGACAAGGAAATGCTGGAAGCGGTCATCGCATCCGCCGTCAACGACGCCGTGCGCAAGATCGAAGCCAACAGCCAGGACAAAATGGGCAGCGTGACCGCTGGCATGCAACTGCCGCCAGGCATGAAACTGCCGTTCTGATTCGCTAAAACGCGTCGGATGGGCTACAAAAAAATGCCAGGCATTGCGCTTGGCATTTTTGTTTCTGGCGTTTGGTTTGCGGTGTCTGTGAGATAACTATCGCGAGCAGGCTCGCTCTCACAGAGAATTTGGTGCAGATCCCTTGTAGGAGCGAGCCTGCTCGCGATGGAGTCGACTGGTTCCAGAAGAAACATCGAACGCCACACCGCCACAAAGGTCTGCTCCCCTATAGTCACTCATCGATCAAAGGAGACGCCACCATGTCCGACCCCATGACCCTCAATCAACGCATCGTCCTTGCCTCGCGCCCGGCAGGCGCGCCGACGCCGGAGAATTTTCGTCTGGAGCGGGTGGCGTTGCCGGACCTGGCCGATGGCGAGGTGCTGCTCAAGACCGTCTACCTGTCGCTGGATCCCTACATGCGTGGACGCATGAGTGATGCGCCGTCCTACGCCGCCCCGGTGGAAATCGGCGGGGTGATGACCGGTGGCGCTGTCAGCCGGGTCGAGCGTTCGCTCAATCCCAAGTTTCAGGAAGGCGATCTGGTCGTGGGCGCCACAGGCTGGCAGAGCCATAGCATCAATGACGGTCGCAGTATCATTCCCGTTCCGAACGGATTGCCCAGCGCCTCATTGGCCTTGGGTGTGCTGGGCATGCCGGGCATGACCGCCTACATGGGCCTGATGGACATCGGGCAGCCCAAGTCCGGTGAGACGCTGGTGGTCGCGGCAGCTTCCGGTGCTGTGGGTTCTGTGGTCGGCCAGGTAGCGAAGATCAAAGGCCTGCGGGTAGTCGGCGTGGCGGGTGGTGTGGACAAGTGCCGCTATGTGGTTGAGGAACTGGGCTTCGATGCCTGCATCGACCACAAGAGCCCGGACTTCGCCGATGAACTGGCGCAGGCGTGCCCCAAGGGCATCGATATCTACTACGAAAACGTCGGCGGCAAGGTGTTCGATGCGGTGGTGCCATTGCTCAACCCCAAGGCACGGATTCCGCTGTGTGGTTTGATCGCTTCCTACAACGCCCATGAAGCGCCGAGCGGTCCGGATCGTCTGCCACTGTTGCAGCGCACGCTGTTGACCAAGCGTGTGCGAATCCAGGGTTTTATCGTGTTCGACGATTACGGTGACCGTCAGCCGGAGTTCATCAGCGCAATGGCGCCATGGGTGCGTGATGGCAAGGTGAAGTTCCGCGAAGACGTGGTCGACGGTCTGGAGAACGCTCCCGAGGCATTCATCGGCCTGCTGGAAGGACGCAACTTCGGCAAGCTGGTGGTGCGCGTCGCCCAGGACTGATTGACGCTCATTCGAGGCGCGGGTATAAACCGCGTCTCGTTGTTTTGTCGGACTTTTCCACCATGAGCTTCAGCCCTTTGATTCGCCAACTGATCGACGCCCTGCGAATTCTGCCTGGTGTGGGTCAGAAAACTGCCCAGCGCATGGCATTGCAGTTGCTCGAACGTGATCGCAGCGGTGGCTCGCGACTGGCGCTGGCGTTGAGCCAGGCCATGGAAGGGGTCGGTCACTGCCGATTGTGTCGCACGTTGACCGAAGATGACCTTTGCCCGCAATGCGCCGACACTCGTCGCGACGACACCGTGCTTTGCGTAGTGGAAGGCCCGATGGACGTCTATGCGGTCGAACAGACCGGTTTCCGTGGGCGCTACTTCGTGCTCAAGGGTCACCTGTCGCCACTGGACGGGCTGGGGCCGGACGCTATCGGTATCCCACAGCTGATGGCGCGGATCGAAGAGGCCGGTACATTTGCCGAAGTCATTCTCGCGACCAACCCGACTGTGGAAGGCGAGGCGACGGCGCATTACATCGCCCAATTGCTCAGCAGCAAAGGCCTGATTGCATCGCGCATCGCCCATGGCGTGCCGCTGGGTGGTGAGCTGGAGCTGGTGGATGGCGGGACGTTGGCGCATTCGTTTGCGGGGCGTAAGCCGATCAGTCTCTGACTAAAGCAAAAGATCGCAGCCTCCGATCTTTTGATGCTCGGATTCATTGCTTGAAACCAAGCAAGCGCTCGGTTAACTTCGCTGAACCCTTCAGTGGAGCTCGCCGATGCCTGCCTTTCAGGAATACTTCGATCCCAGCCACCAATTGGTCCGCGACAGCGTCAGGCGTTTCGTCGAGCGCGAAATTCTTCCGGACATCGACCAGTGGGAAGAAGCTGAAGGCTTCCCCCGTGAGCTCTACCTCAAGGCTGGCGCCGCAGGGATTCTCGGCATCGGCTACCCGGAGGCGCTGGGCGGCAGCCATGAAGGCGATCTGTTCGCCAAGGTCGCCGCCAGCGAAGAGCTGATGCGTTGTGGCTCTGGAGGCCTGGTGGCAGGCCTCGGATCGCTCGATATCGGTTTACCGCCGATTCTCAAATGGGCCAGGCCTGACGTTCGTGAGCGTGTGGTGCCACAGGTGCTGGCCGGCGAGAAGATCAGCGCCCTGGCGGTCACCGAGCCCGGTGGCGGCTCCGATGTCGCCAACCTGCAAACCCGTGCCGTGCGTGACGGCGATTTCTATCGGGTCAGTGGCAGTAAAACCTTTATTACCAGCGGCGTCCGTGCGGATTACTACACCGTCGCGGTGCGAACCGGTGAGCCGGGTTTTGCTGGCATCAGTCTGTTATTGATCGAGAAGGGCACTCCCGGATTCACCGTGGGGCGGCCGTTGAAGAAAATGGGCTGGTGGGCGTCGGACACGGCCGAACTGTTTTTCGACGATTGCCGGGTGTCCGTAGCAAACCTGATCGGTGCCGAGAACATGGGGTTCGCCTGCATCATGGGCAACTTTCAGAGTGAACGGCTGGCCTTGGCGCTGATGGCCAACATGACCGCGCAGCTTGCCCTGGAAGAAAGCCTGAAATGGGCCAGAGAGCGTGAAGCCTTCGGCAAACCCATCGGCAAGTTTCAAGTGATCAAGCATCGCCTTGCCGAAATGGCCACGGCGCTGGAGGTGTCCCGGGAGTTCACTTACCGGCAGGCGGCGAAAATGGCGGCAGGTCAGAGTGTGATCAAGGAAATTTCCATGGCCAAGAATTTCGCGACAGACACGGCGGACCGGATCGTCAACGATGCGGTACAGATTCTGGGTGGTTTGGGTTACATGCGTGAAAACCTGGTGGAGCGGCTGTATCGCGATAACCGGATTCTGTCGATCGGGGGCGGGACGCGGGAAGTGATGAACGAGATCATCAGCAAGCAGATGGGGCTTTGAGTTTTTGCAGTGCGGCGACCGACGCCATCGCTGGCAAGCCAGCTCCTACAGGACGCGCGGCTTGCCGGCGAGGCGTCAGTACAGGCGCCGCTTACTTGTCGGTAAGGGCAAACTGCGTCAGGCAGAACGTCGGAATGCCCATGTCTTCCAGACGCTGCGAACCACCCAGCTCTGGCAGATCAATGATTGCCGCCGCCTCATGCACCCGCGCGCCCATGCGGCGGATCAGGTTTGCCGCGGCAATCAGCGTGCCGCCGGTGGCGATCAGGTCATCGAACATCACTACCGAATCACCTTCGCACAGGCTGTCAGCGTGCACCTCCAGGAAGGCCTCACCGTATTCGGTCGCGTAACCCTCGGCCAGCACGTCGGCGGGCAGCTTGCCTTGTTTGCGGAACAGCACCAGCGGCTTGTTCAGTTGATAGGCCAATACCGAACCGATCAGGAAACCGCGGGCATCCATGGCGCCGATGTGGGTGAAGTCAGCCTCGACGTAACGATGGGCGAAACTGTCCATCACCAGGCGCAGGGCTTTCGGCGACTGGAACAGCGGGGTGATGTCGCGAAAGATCACGCCCGGTTTCGGGAAGTCGATGACAGGGCGGATGAGGGATTTGATGTCGAAGGAGTCGAAGACCATCGTCGAGGTGTCCTGGCAGGATGCAAACGACGCAGTATAACGGCGGCTGAGCCGTTTCGCTCAGCCGCAATGGCTTGTATCAGCTTTCCAGCGAACCACCGGCCAGCGCGCACAGCTGGATCGGGTCAAGGATGTGTATTTCCTTGCCTTCGGCCGCGATCAGTTCGTTCTGCTGGAATCGGGTAAAGACGCGGGACACCGTCTCGACGGCCAGGCCCAGGTAGTTGCCGATTTCGTTGCGCGACATGCTCAGGCGGAACTGATTGGCCGAAAACCCTCGAGCACGGAAGCGGGCCGAGAGATTGACCAGGAACGTGGCGATGCGTTCGTCGGCGGTTTTTTTCGACAGCAGCAGCATCATCTGCTGATCATCGCGGATTTCACGGCTCATCACGCGCATCAACTGACGACGCAGTTGCGGCAGTTGCAGGGCCAGTTCATCGAGGCGCTCGAACGGGATTTCACACACGGAAGTGGTTTCCAGCGCCTGGGCAGACACTGGATGTTTTTCCGTGTCCATGCCCGACAGACCGACCAGTTCGCTGGGCAGGTGGAAGCCGGTGAGCTGTTCTTCACCGGTGTCGCTCAGGCTGAAGGTTTTGAGCGCGCCGGAACGGACGGCGTAGACAGAATCGAAGGTATCGCCCTGACGAAACAGAAATTCGCCCTTTTTCAGCGGCCGGCCACGTTTGACGATTTCGTCCAGTGCATCCATGTCTTCCAGATTCAACGAAAGTGGCAGGCACAGAGGGGCCAGGCTGCAATCCTTGCAGTGGGCCTGATTGTGTGTGCGCAGTTTTACTGGCTCGGACATTTCTTCAATCCTTGTGGGAAATCACACATAAGGCGTAAGGGTAACCCACCCAAGGATATCGAGGCCAGTCTGTGGCGCTTGCTTGCAGAATTAGATTACCCGTGAAAAACGTTGGCGACTGTGTTGCTCCAGGTACGCGTCGAAGACCATGCACACCGATCGCGCCAACAGCCGGCCGGCGGGCAGGATGGTGATTCTGTCGCGATCCAGCTCGATCAACCCGTCCTTGGCCATTTCCTGCAACTGGGGCCAGAGTTGACCGAAATAACCCTGGAAGTCGATGTTGAACGCCTGCTCGATGTCGGAAAATTCCAGGTTGAAGTGGCACATCAGTTGCTGAATGACTGCGCGCCGCAAACGGTCGTCGGCATTGCACAGCAGGCCGCGGCTGGTGGCCAGCTGCGACGAGGCGAGGGCGTTCTGGTATTGGTTCAGGTCGCTGTTGTTCTGGCAATACAGGTCGCCGATCTGGCTGATCGCCGATACGCCGAGGCCGATCAGGTCGCAATGACCGTGGGTGGTGTAGCCCTGGAAGTTGCGTTGCAGGGTTGATTCTTCCTGGGCGATCGCCAGCTCATCGTCGGGCAGCGCGAAATGGTCCATGCCGATGTAGCGATAACCGGCAGCGGTCAGTTGTTCGATGGTGCGTTGCAGCATTTCCAGTTTCTGGCTGGGCGTCGGCAGCTCGTCGCTGTTGATGCGCCGTTGCGGCATGAAGCGTTCCGGCAGGTGCGCGTAGTTGAACACCGATAACCGGTCCGGTTGCAGATTGATCACTTCCTCGACGGTACGGGCAAAATTGTCCGGCGTCTGTCTCGGCAGGCCGTAGATCAAATCAATGTTGATCGAGCGAAACTGCAAGGTGCGAGCAGCGTCGATCACAGCGCGGGTTTCTTCCAGGCTTTGCAGGCGATTCACCGCTCGCTGCACGGCCGGATCAAGGTCTTGCACGCCGATGCTGACCCGGTTGAAACCCAGTTCGCGCAACAGGCCCATGGTCGACCAGTCGGCCTCGCGAGGGTCGATTTCGATGCCGTAGTCGCCGGAGTCGTCGTCCAGCAAGTTGAAGTGCTTGCGCAGGTGCGCCATCAACTGACGCAGTTCGTCGTGGCTGAGAAAGGTTGGCGTGCCGCCACCGAAGTGCAGTTGCTCGACTTTTTGCGTGGGGTCGAGGTGGCAGGCGATCAACTGGATTTCGTGCTCCAGACGTTGCAGGTAAGGCAGTGCGCGGCCGCGGTCCTTGGTGACGACTTTGTTGCAGCCGCAGTAGTAGCAAATGTTCGCGCAAAACGGCACGTGCACATACAGCGACAGCGGACGCAGGGCCTTGCGGCTGTCGCGCAAGGCGTGGAACAGATCGAAGGTGCCGACCTGGCTGTGGAATTGCACGGCAGTGGGGTATGAGGTGTAGCGGGGTCCCGCCAGGTCATAACGGCGGATCAGATCGGTGTCCCAACGAATGGCGTCGAGCATCATGCGGGCATTCCCCCGGATAGGCTGGCAATGCTGCTCACTTTATGCGCAGGCGGGTGAGGGCATCTTGATTTGCATCAAGAGTGGTTATTGGCTGTGATGGGTTTTTGTGGTGAGGGAGCTTGCTCCCGCTGGGGCGCGTAGCGGCCCCAAAGAGATGGGCCTGCTGCGCAGCCCAACGGGGACAAGCCCCCTCACCACAATCAGTGCCCCATCAACCAATGCTGATGTGGGCCTGGCAATGTCCAGATGCCGAACAGCATCACCAGCAACCCACCGGTCATGCGCACGCTGCGTTTGCGCAACAGTGCCGTCACCCTTTCGGCGGCAAGGCCTGTCGCCAGCAACACCGGCCACGTGCCGAGCCCGAACGCAAGCATCAACAACGCACTGTCCAGCGCATTGCCCTGGCTGGCTGACCACAACAGGGTGCTGTAAACCAGGCCGCAAGGCAGCCAGCCCCACAGAGCGCCCAGCAGCAAGGCGCGGGGAATGCTTGAGACCGGCAGCAACTTGTTGGCCACGGGCTGGATGTGTCGCCACAGCCCGCGACCAAGGCTTTCGATGCGGGTCAGTCCATTCCACCATCCGGCGAGGTACAGGCCCATGGCGATCAACAGCAGTCCGGCGAGAACGCGCAGGAACATCGCCGCCGGGCTGTTGGCGAGCGCCCAGCCTGCCAGGCCGATCAACAATCCGGCGGTGGCATAACTCAGAATTCGTCCCAGGTTGTAGGCCAGCAGCAGGCGAAAGCGCCGACTGCGCTGTTCCTTGGGGATCGCCAGAGTCAAGGCGCCCATCAAGCCGCCGCACATGCCAAGGCAATGGCCGCCGCCGAGCAAACCGAGGATCACCGCCGACACCAGCAGTGGCGCCAGTTCAAGCATGGGGCGGTGCCTTGTCGTCCGCTTTGGCCGGGTGACCGCTGGCCTCATCAACGGCAGCGGTGTGCTTCGGGTCCTGATCGTCGAACAGGATGCTGTGGGCCGGGCCGTCGAGGTCGTCGTACTGGCCGCTGTCGACCGCCCAGAAGAAGATGTAGACGGCGATGGCCACGATCAGCAGTGCGGCCGGGATCATCACGTAAAGAGCTGGCATCTGGACTCCATGCCCGCGCGGCTCAGGCCGGCAACGGACGGGTTTCTGGCGTGGCCTGGGTTACCGGCGCACTCGGCAGGCGAGTCAGGCGCAGGGCGTTCAGTACCACGGTCAACGAACTGATGGACATGCCGACCGCAGCCCACACTGGCGTGATCCAGCCGAGGGCCGCGAACGGCAACATGAGGCCATTGTACAGCGCGGCCCAAAGAAGGTTCTCGATGATGACCCGACGGGTGCGCCGTGCCAGGCTGAACGCTTGCACCAGGGCATCGAGACGGTTGGACAACAGCACGGCGTCGGCGCTGGTTTTCGCCAGGTCGGTGGCCGAACCCATGGCAACGCTGATGTCGGCAGCCGCCAGCACCGGCACATCGTTGACCCCGTCGCCGAGCATCAACACCTTGCGACCTTCCTTGTGCAGCTGTTGCAGGACTTGCAGTTTGTCGTCCGGGCGCAATCCGCCCCGAGCTTCATCAATGCCGAGCTCGGCGGCGACACTGGCGACCATCGGCGAACTGTCGCCAGAAAGCAGCAGCGTACGCCAGCCACGCGCCTTGCACGCCGCCAGCAGTGCGGGGGCGTCGGCACGCAAGCGGTCATCGAGAACGAACCACGCCAGTGGACCGTGGCTATCGCCGAGCAGCAGCCATTGGCCCGCTTCGTCCGGCATCGCTGGTTCGTCGGCGCCGCTGAGTTTGCAGACAAAACCGGGTTGGCCGATACGCAGGCGTTGCCCGTCCACCAGGCCTTCGAGGCCAAGTCCCGGTGTGCTGTGGACTTCTTCGGCGGCCGTTGGCGCGCGGCCGAACGCACGGGCAATCGGGTGTTCTGAGCGGTTTTCCAGCGCGGCGGCCAGACTCAGGCACTGATCGCTGTCGAGTGCGCCGAGTGGCCGGATGGCGCGCAGTGCCAGGCGACCTTCGGTGAGGGTGCCGGTCTTGTCGAAAATTACCGTGTCGATCTGGTTCAAGCCTTCGAGCACATGGCCGCGAGTCAGCAATAAACCGAGTTTGTGCAGGGTGCCGGTAGCGGCTGTGAGGGCGGTCGGCGTGGCCAGCGACAACGCGCACGGACAGGTCGCGACCAGCATGGCCAACACAATCCAGAATGCCCGCGAGGCATCCAGTTCCCACCACAACAGGCCAATGGCGGCAGCGGCAATCAGCGACAACAACAGAAACCATTGCGCGGCGCGGTCGGCGATTTCCGCCAGTCGTGGTTTTTCCGCTTGAGCGCGATCCAGCAAGCGGACGATGGCCGACAGGCGTGTGTCCTGGCCGAGCGCCTGGACCTCGACCGTCAGAGCGCCTTCTACGTTCAGGGTGCCGGCAGTGACAGAGTCACCGAGGGTCCGAGGCTGCGGCAGGTATTCGCCAGTCAGCAGTGACTCGTCGACACTGGATTGGCCATCGATGATCTTGCCGTCGGCCGGCAGAATGGCGCCCGGATGCACCAGCACCTGATCTCCCACGCGCAATTCGCTGAGCAGGATGCGCTCGCTCTGGCCGTCGGAGCTCAGGCGCAGGCACGAGGCGGGCAGCAGATTCACCAGTTGCGCCGTGGCGGCGGCGGTGCGTTCACGGGCGCGACGCTCCAGGTATCGCCCGGCCAGCAGGAACAGCGCGAACATGCCCACGGCGTCGAAATACAGCTCGCCGACCCCGGTGATCGAGGTCCAGATCCCCGCAATGTAGGCGCTGCCGATGGCCAGCGACACCGAAACGTCCATCGTGAGATGGCGGGTGCGCAAGTCGCGCATGGCGCCCTTGAAGAACGGCGCGCAGCTGTAGAACACAATCGGCGTGGTGAGGAACAGCGCGACCCAGCGCAGGATCGTGTGCAATTCCGGGCTGAGGTCGATGTTGAATTCCGGCCAGGTGGCCATGGTCGCCATCATCGCCTGGAACCACAACAACCCGGCCACCCCGAGTTGACGCAGGGCCAGGCGGTTTTCGCTGGCCAGTTGTTCACTGGCGCGGTCGGCCTGGTAGGGGTGGGCGGCGTAACCGATGTGACGCAGCTCGCTGAGGATCTGGCTCAGGGGCAGTTGCGCGTCGGTCCAGCGTACATGCAGGCGATGGTTGGACAGGTTCAAGCGTGCTTCGGCGACGGCCGGCAAGGTGCGCAGGTGCTTCTCGATCAGCCAGCCGCAGGCGGCGCAACTGATGCCTTCCATCAGCAGGGTGGTTTCAGCGAGTTCGCCTTCGTGGCGGACAAAGGGCTTTTGCACGTCGGCGCGGTCGTACAGCGCCAGCTCGTCCACCAGTTGCACCGGCAATGCCTGTGGGTTGGCCGAGGCTTCGCTGCGGTGCTGGTAATAGCTTTCCAGGCCGCCGGCAACAATGGCTTCGGCCACGGCCTGGCAACCCGGGCAGCAGAATTCGCGGGCCTGCCCGAACACGACGGCGGTGAAGCGGCTGCCGGCCGGGACGGGCAGGGCGCAGTGGTAGCAGGGGGTTGGGGTGGTCATGAAGTGGAGTCTACATCGTTCAGGAGGGCCTCATCGCCGGCAAGCCGGCTCCTACAGAGTTCGCGTGATTCTGTAGGAGCCGGCTCGCCGGCGATGCGCGAAGCGCGGCTTTATTTCTTCAGATCTTCGGCGCCCTGAAGGGGTTCGTCACCGAGCAACAGATCCTTGTCATGGCTGACCAGCTCTTCTTCGAACATGCGCCAGATATGGTCGTCCTGGGTACCGAGCAATTCGATAAAGCGACGGCCTTCGATCTTGTCGCTCAACTGGCCGATGTAACGGCCCTGTTCGGTTTCACTGCGGGTCAGGATGATCTTGCGATCCTTCTCTGGCTGGGTCGGCGAAATCAGGTTGAGTTCCAGGGTTTTGGGCTGGCTGTTGCCGCTCAGGTGCAGGTCGACTTCGCCGGTCACGCCATCCAGGTGCACGCTGGCGCGCATCAGCAGGGTCTGTGCCAGCAGTTCACGGTCGAGGGAGCGGTTGATGCCTTTGCCGGCTTCGTAATAGTTGTCGTTGACCAGGTTGTCCGGGTTATTCACCGCAATGGTCACCATGGACAAGGTCAGGGTCACCGAGCAGGCCAGGATCCCGATGATGATCCACGGCCAGAGGTGCTTGTACCAGGGACTTGCGGCAGTTGCTGCGGGCATGATCAGTTCTCTTAACGATTTTGTGGGCCGATGAACCGGCTCTTGGCTTCAATGTGGACGCTGTCGTCATCGGCATCCTTGAGGATGAATTTCACCTCGTTGGTGCTCGACGGCAGTTTTTCCGGTGCGACCGACAACTCGGCAGGCTGGCTGACAATCTCGCCGGCCGCGACCTTGATCTCGCGCCGGCCCTGCATTTTGAGATCCGGCAGGCCCGAGGCTTCGAGGATGTAGGTGTGGTCGCGCTGGTCCTTGTTCATGATTTTCAGGCTGTAGACGTTTTCGATCCGGCCTTCGGCGTTCTCGCGGTACAGCACGCGGTCCTTGCTGACGTCGAAACCCACCAGCGAACGCATGACGAAGGCCGTGGCCAGCAAACTGATCATCGCCAGCAACACCACGGCATAGCCGATCAGGCGCGGACGCAGTTTATGGGTTTTCTGCCCGGACAGGTTGTGTTCGGTGGTGTAGCTGATGAGGCCGCGCGGGTATTCCATCTTGTCCATGATCGCGTCGCAGGCATCGATGCAGGCGGCGCAACCGATGCATTCGATTTGCAGGCCGTCACGGATGTCGATACCGGTCGGGCAGACCTGGACGCACATGGTGCAATCGATGCAATCACCCAGGCCCTGGGCCTTGTAGTCGATGCCTTTCTTGCGCGGGCCACGGCTTTCGCCACGGCGCGGGTCGTAGGACACGATCAGGGTGTCCTTGTCGAACATCACGCTCTGGAAGCGTGCGTACGGACACATGTAGATGCACACCTGCTCACGCAGCCAGCCCGCGTTGCCATAGGTGGCGAGGGTGAAGAAACCGACCCAGAAGTACGACCAGCCATCGGCCTGGCCGGTGAAGAATTCGATCACCAGTTCGCGGATCGGCGAGAAATAGCCGACGAAAGTCATGCCGGTCACGAAGCCGATCAGCAGCCACATTGTGTGCTTGCTGAGCTTGCGCACTATCTTGTTGGCGCTCATGGGCGCCTTGTCGAGTTTGATGCGCTGGTTGCGGTCGCCTTCGGTGACCTTTTCGCACCACATGAAGATCCAGGTCCACACACTTTGCGGGCAGGTGTAGCCGCACCAGACCCGCCCGGCGTACACCGTGATGAAGAACAGGCCAAACGCGGCGATGATCAGCATGCCAGACAGCAGGATGAAGTCCTGGGGCCAGAAGGTTGCACCGAAGATGAAGAACTTGCGCTCTGGCAGGTTCCACCAGACGGCTTGATGGCCACCCCAGTTCAGCCAGACCGTACCGAAATACAGCAGAAACAGCACGGCACCGCCCGTCATCCGCAGGTTGCGGAACAGGCCGGTGAAGGCGCGGGTGTAGATTTTTTCCCGAGAGGCGTAGAGATCGACGCTGTTGTTCGCGTTCTTGTTGGGTGGAGTGACGTCGTGTACCGGAATCTGGTTGCTCATCAGTTGCATCCCACGGCAGTGGAAAAATTGCCCCGGCCAGTACGTGCCAACCGCGGTCAAAAAGGGGGGTTACAGTGGCGCAATGATACGCCTGTCGCTCTAGCTCGAGGGTGCGACCTTTGGTCGCGTTGGGGAAAAACAATGGATGGTGTAGCAGATGTAACAAAACATGATGCAGGTCAATTGACTTGTCGAGTATAGCCGTCGAACCGCAGGTAACGACGCCAATCAGGTATCCATTGGCGTCGCTGGACGTCTTACCTGACGGCGATGGTATGGCGGGCGACAGGATTGCGCCAATCGTTGTCGGCGACGACATTGACCGTCAGTTGTGTTCTGTCGTCAGAGATCTTTGCGTACAACCAGGTTTTTCGGGCTGCCGAGCCACTCGTGAACAGCGGCACATCGCTGTAGATATAGTTGGGCGGGTACATTCCGTGCTGCTTGTTCGCATCGGAGGAGAACACGGCGGTGACGCCATAATCATCAATCAGCTTTTTGAAACGAATGATTTCAGTCTCCCTGGTTGGCCAGTGAAACGCCTGGTGCAAATTCAGCAGAATGATTTTTCCTTGTGAGCGCGCCTGCCGCAGATCACGTTCCAGCCAGTCTAGGGACGGAGTGATTTCGTAAGCTGTCGTGTTGAATAAGGACTGCGTGGAAAAATTCACCGAATAGGTTGGTTGGTTATGCAACTGAATCAGGTGAACATCACCGAAGTCCCGGGAGTAAGCCAGGCTTCCATACCAGGTTTTCGTCAGGCCGGAGGCCTGGGCCGCAAGGTCCATGTTCTGGATCTTTCCCCAGTAACGTTCCTTGAGGTCATCGACACTGCCGGCTGCGCAACTGGAACAAGTATCGGCATTAAAGCTGTAATCGTGATTGCCCAAGCCGTAGTCGTAGGCGTTGTTCAGTGTCTTCTGCAACACCGTTTTGATGTAGGCGCGCTCACTGGATTGGCCTGTGCTGGTCAGGTTGCCGTTGATCATGACGGGAACGGCGGCATGCCCGCCCGATTGCATGCGGAAATCGGCAATGCTGGTGTATTGCGCATCGATCAGCCATCGGGAGCGGGTCTCCGTATCGGCGGTGGATTCTGATTCGCCGTTGTCGGAAGTTTCACTGGAAGGGTATTTCGGGCTCGCAGCAAATACGATGTGGGCAGGAGGTGTATCTGCGGCAAATGAATGCATGATCGATACGCCGTAGGCAAACAACAAGACGGGTAAAAATTTCAAATTGATTGGGTTTTTCATGGAAATCCTTTTCTATGAATAATGGGTTTTTATTTCTGATATTCCGCGGATTTGACTGTAGGGGTGTGCGCTTGCAGGCGCTAGGGTGTGTTGTGTTTGTATTGATAGTGTTTGTTTCGGTGTGGCGTTCGATAAATGTTTTATTAATTGAAAGCCAGTTCCAGGTGGAAATGAAAACGGCCCCGTCAGTTACCTGGCGGGGCCGTTTTTTGTTGCTTCAAGCGTTTGCCTTATTTGGCATCTTCCGCCGCAGCTTTCTCACCGTGAGACAGGCTGTAGACGTAAGCGGCCAGCAGGTGAACCTTGTCGTTACCTTGCATGGCTTCTTGCGCAGGCATCTGGCCCTGACGGCCGTAACGGATGGTCTGCTGCAGTTGAGCGAAGCTCGAACCGTAGATGAACGCGCCCGGGTGAGTCAGGTCAGGTGCGCCCATGGCCGGAGTGCCTTTGCCTTGTGGGCCGTGGCACGCGACGCAGTTGGCAGCGAACAGCTTCTGGCCGGCAACCGGATCAGCCTTGGCGCCTTCAGGCAGCTTGCGCCCATCGAGGTTGGTCAGGACAAACGCAGACACGTCGGCAACGCCTTGCTCGCCGATCACTTCAGCCCACGCCGGCATGACCGCGTGGCGGCCACCCATGATGGTGGTCTTGATGGCTTGCGTGTCGCCGCCCCAGCGCCAGTCGGCGTCGGTCAGGTTAGGGAAGCCATAAGCGCCCTTGGCGTCGGAACCGTGGCAAACCGAGCAGTTGGAGGCGAACAGACGGCCACCCATCTTCAAGGCTTGCGGATCCTTGGCCACTTCTTCGATTGGCATGGCAGCGAATTTGGCGAAGATCGGACCGAACTTGGCGTCCGACTTGGCCATTTCCTTTTCCCACTCGTGAACGCCGGTCCAGCCGCTCTGGCCGTTGGCGAACGGGGTCTGCTTCTCGTTATCGAGGTAGCCGTAACCCGGCAGCAGGCCTTTCCAGTTACCCAGGCCCGGATACAGCGCCAGGTAGCCCAGTGCGAAGATGATGGTGCCGACGAACAGCATGAACCACCATTTCGGCAGCGGGTTGTCGTACTCCTCGATACCGTCGAAGGAGTGGCCAACCGTCTCATCTGTCTGTTCGCTGCGTTGCCCCTTGCGGGTCGACAACAGCAGCCAGGTCAGGGCGAAGATGGTACCCAGACTGAGGACTGTGACGTACAGACTCCAGAACGTAGTCATTCTTTGTTACTCCTAGAAGCTTGCTCGACGTGCTTGATGGCTTCGGGATCATCCGCGAAAGGCAGCAAGGTCGCGTCTTCAAACTCCGACTTGCGCTTGGGGCTGAATACCCACAACGCCAGACCGATGAAGGCCACCATCACAACAACGGTGCCCAGGCCACGAATCATCCCGATATCCATCTAAATCACCGTTTGCTTTTGATGATGGTGCCCAGGCCTTGCAGATAGGCCACCAGCGCGTCCATTTCGGTTTTGCCCTTCACAGCATCCTTGGCACCGGCGATGTCTTCGTCGGTGTAAGGGACGCCGAGCGTGCGCAAGACTTCCATTTTCTTGGCGGTGTCTTTGCCGTCGAGCTTGTTTTCCACGAGGAACGGGTACGCCGGCATTTTCGACTCAGGCACCACGTTGCGCGGGTTGTACAAGTGCGCACGCTGCCAGTCATCGGAGTAACGACCGCCGACACGGGCCAGGTCCGGACCGGTACGCTTGGAACCCCACAGGAACGGGTGGTCCCAGACGCTTTCACCGGCGACCGAGTAGTGGCCGTAGCGTTCGGTTTCAGCACGGAACGGACGGATCATCTGCGAGTGGCAGCCGACACAACCGTTGGCGATGTAAACGTCCCGGCCTTCCAGTTCAAGGGCGGTGCGAGGCTTCATGCCTTCGACCGGCTTGTTGGTGACATCCTGGAAAAACAGCGGAACGATCTGGGTCAGGCCGCCGATGCTGACGGCGATGACCATGAAGAAGGCCAGCAGGCCAATATTCTTCTCGACTGCTTCATGCTTCATCAGTGAGCTCCAACTACGGCAATCTGTTCGGCGGCTTTGGCATCAGCCGGGTTCGAGGCACGTACGGTGCGGAATACGTTGTAGGCCATGAACAGCATGCCGGCGGCAAAGAACGCACCACCCAGGGCGCGAACGATGAAACCAGGGTGGCTGGCTTGCAGCGCTTCGACGAACGAGTAGGTGAGGGTGCCGTCATCGTTGATTGCACGCCACATCAGGCCCTGGGTAATGCCGTTGACCCACATCGAAGCGATGTAGAGCACGGTACCGATGGTCGCGAGCCAGAAGTGGGTGTTGATCAGGCCGGTGCTGTGCATCTGCGCACGACCGAACAGTTTCGGGATCATGTGGTAGACCGCGCCGATCGAGATCATCGCAACCCAGCCCAAGGCACCGGCGTGTACGTGGCCGATGGTCCAGTCGGTGTAGTGCGACAGGGAGTTCACGGTCTTGATCGCCATCATCGGACCTTCGAAGGTCGACATGCCGTAGAACGCCAGGGACACCACCAGGAAGCGCAGGATCGGGTCGGTGCGCAGCTTATGCCAGGCGCCCGACAGGGTCATCATGCCGTTGATCATGCCGCCCCAGCTCGGAGCCAGCAGGATGATCGACATCGCCATGCCCAGGGACTGAGCCCAATCCGGCAGAGCGGTGTAGTGCAGGTGGTGCGGACCGGCCCAGATGTACAGGGTGATCAGCGCCCAGAAGTGCACGATGGACAGGCGATAGGAGTAGATCGGACGCTCGGCCTGTTTCGGCACGAAGTAGTACATCATCCCCAGGAAGCCGGTGGTCAGGAAGAAGCCCACGGCGTTGTGGCCGTACCACCACTGGATCATCGCGTCAGTCGCACCGGCGTAGGCCGAGTAGGACTTGAACAGGCTGACCGGCAGCGATATGTGGTTGACGATGTGCAGCATCGCCGTCACGAGGATGAAGGCACCGTAGAACCAGTTACCGACATAAATGTGCTTGGTCTTGCGCTTGACGATGGTGCCGAAGAACACCAAAGCGTAGGTAACCCAGACAATGGCCAGCAGGATAGCCAGGGGCCATTCCAGTTCGGCGTATTCCTTGCTGGTGGTGTAACCCAGCGGCAAGGAGATACCAGCACCGACGATCACCGCTTGCCATCCCCAGAAGGTGAAGGCCGCGAGGCTGTCGGAAATCAGTCGCGTTTGGCAGGTTCGCTGCACGACGTAATAAGAAGTGGCAAACAGTGCACATCCACCGAAGGCGAAAATCACCAGGTTGGTGTGCAACGGGCGCAGGCGTCCAAAGCTCGTCCATGGCAGACCGAAGTTCAACTCCGGCCAGACCAGTTGCGAGGCGATGAAGACACCGAGCCCCATGCCAAGGATCCCCCAGACCACCGTCATGATGGCGAACTGGCGGACTACCTTATAGTTATAAGCAGTCGGACTGATTGCTGTGCTCATTCTAAGGTTCCACGGTTTGGGTGTTTTATTAGGATTAAAAATCGGCCGCAAGTATGGAGAAAGCAGGGGGTCATTGCAACGCGCCATGACGTGGGTCAATGCTTTCAAATGCTGATTCTGCGGCCTTTCCATGCGCCGCGTAAGGACAAAATTGCCCAAGGGCAAAATGTCTTCGCGGAGGAAATAGGCGAGGGGTTCAGGTCGCATGTAACGGGGTGTGTTCAAACGCAACGGCCGGTTGACCGACGGCAATTGGCGCGATAGCCGGTATTCCCGGCCTTTGCGGCCTGTCATCGGGCAGAAGCATTGAACACATCGGTTAAGGTCGACCTGCAACCGGTGCTCGCCGGTCCGCATCGGAGCAAGCTTAGACCCGAATCCGGTGAACCGAAAGGAAGATGCAATGAGGGTGCGACAATGCGTCGCAAAGGGAGGCGGAGCTGCCGCATCCGGATGAATGCGGCAGTAGAGCGGTCAGGATTTATTCGGCTTTGTCCTCCGCCAGCAAATGCTCGGAACCGGCAGCATGAGACAAGCTGTAAACGTAGGCGGCCAGCAACTGCACCTTATCGTTGCCGAGCAGTTCGTTCTGCGCCGGCATATGGCCCTGACGGCCATGACGAATCGTTTGTTCAAGCTGCGTCAGGCCGGTGCCGTAGATGAAACCGCCGGGGTGCGTCAGTTTTGGCGCGCCCATCGCTTCAGTGCCCTGGCCTTTGGCCCCGTGACAAGCGACGCACGTGGTGTTGAACGCCTGCTGGCCTGCTTGCAGGTCAGCCTTGCTGTCGGCAGGCAGCGGCAGGCCGGCCAGGTCATGGCGAACATAGGCGGCAACGTTCTTGACGCCGTCTTCACCGAGGATTTCACCCCAGGCCGGCATGGCGGCCACCCGCCCACCCATAATGGTGGTCTTGATGGTTTCCGGACTACCGCCCCAGCGCCAGTCGCTGTCGGTCAGGTTGGGGAAGCCGTATGCACCCTTGGCATCCGAGCCGTGGCACACCGAGCAGTTGGAGGCGAACAGGCGGCCGCCCATTTTCAGCGCTTGCGGGTCTTTGGCGACTTCTTCCAGGGGCATGGCGGAGAATTTGGCGAAGATCGGCCCGAACTTCGCGTCGGCCTTGGCCATTTCCTTTTCCCACTCGTGCACGCCGGTCCAGCCGTTTTCATAACCGGGGAGGATGCCTTTCCAGTTGCCCAGGCCCGGATAAAGGATCAGGTAACCGACGGCAAACACCAGGGTGCCCACGAACAGCATGAACCACCATTGCGGCAATGGATTGTCGTACTCCTCGATGCCGTCGAAGCTGTGGCCCATGGTCTGGTCGACACTGCCCTTGGTTTCGCCCTTGCGGGTGCTGAGCAGCAGCCAGGTCAGGCCGATCAGGCTGCCGATGGTCAGTACGCAGATCCACGTACTCCAGAAGGTGGTCATGACCGGGTACTCCTTGTCGCAGGTTGTTCAGTGGTGTCGGGTTGCGGCTCGTCGGCGAAGGGCAGCAGGCGTGCTTCGGCGAATTCCGGGCCGCGCTTGCCGTTGAACACCCAAAGGGTCAGGCCGATGAACGCGACGAACACGACGACGGTGCCAAGGCCGCGGATCATGCCGGTGCTCAATTCAAACATTGCTCACCTCTTGCTCTTGATGGCAGTGCCGAGCACTTGCAGGTAGGCGACCAGGGCATCCATCTCGCTTTTGCCCTTGAGCGAAGCGACGGCGCCGCTGATGTCTTCGTCGGTGTACGGCACGCCCAAAGTGCGCATGGCCTTGATCTTGGTTTCGGTATGACTGCTGTCGACCGGGTTGGCCACCAGCCATGGGTAGGCCGGCATCTTCGACTCGGGCACGACGTTGCGCGGGTTGTACAAGTGCGCGCGGTGCCAGTCATCGGAGTAGCGCGCGCCGACACGGGCCAGGTCCGGACCGGTGCGTTTCGAGCCCCACAGGAACGGGTGATCCCAGACGCTTTCGCCGGCCACCGAGTAGTGGCCGTAGCGCTCGGTCTCGGCGCGGAACGGGCGGATCATCTGCGAGTGACAGCCGACGCAGCCTTCGCGGATATAGATATCGCGACCTTCCAATTGCAGCGCGGTGTAGGGCTTCATGCCTTCCACTGGTTTATTGGTCACGTCCTGGAAGAACAGCGGGACGATCTGGGTCAGACCGCCAATGCTCACCGCCAGGATCATCAGCAGCAGCAACAGGCCGACGTTTTTCTCGATAGTTTCGTGTTTCATGGCGGACTCCTCAGACCATCTGCGCGGCAGCGGCGGCTTCGGCAGGCTGCGAGGCCCGCACGGTGCGCCAGGTGTTGTAGGCCATCAGGAACATGCCGCTGAGGAAGATCGCGCCGCCCACCAGTCGCACGACGAAGCCAGGGTGACTGGCCACCAGCGTCTCGACGAAGGAGTAGGTCAGCGTGCCGTCTTCGTTCACTGCACGCCACATCAGGCCCTGGGCGATGCCGTTGACCCACATCGAGGCGATGTACAGAACGGTGCCGATGGTGGCGAGCCAGAAGTGCGCGTTGATCAGGCCGATGCTGTGCATCTGCTCGCGACCGAAGACTTTCGGGATCATGTGATACAGCGCGCCGATGGAAATCATCGCCACCCAGCCGAGCGCACCGGCGTGTACGTGGCCGATGGTCCAGTCGGTGTAGTGGGAGAGGGCGTTCACGGTCTTGATCGCCATCATCGGCCCTTCGAAGGTCGACATGCCGTAGAACGCCAGCGACACCACAAGGAAGCGCAGGATCGGGTCGCTGCGCAACTTATGCCAGGCGCCCGACAGGGTCATCATGCCGTTGATCATGCCGCCCCAGCTCGGTGCCAGCAGGACCAGCGACATCACCATGCCCAGCGATTGCGCCCAGTCTGGCAGCGCGGTGTAGTGCAAGTGGTGCGGACCGGCCCAGATGTACAGGGTGATCAGCGCCCAGAAGTGCACGATCGACAGGCGATAGGAGTACACCGGACGCTCGGCCTGTTTCGGCACGAAGTAGTACATCATCCCGAGGAAACCGGCGGTGAGGAAAAAGCCCACGGCGTTGTGCCCGTACCACCACTGCACCATCGCGTCGGTGGCGCCGGAGTAGAGCGAGTAGGACTTGGTGAAGCTGACCGGCAGTTCCATGTTGTTGACGATATGCAGGATCGCCACGGTGACGATGAACGCGCCAAAGAACCAGTTACCCACATAAATGTGCTTGGTCTTGCGCTTCATGATCGTGCCGAAGAACACGACGGCGTAGGCGACCCAGACGATGGTGATCAGGATGTCGATCGGCCATTCCAGCTCGGCGTATTCCTTGGAACTGGTGTAGCCCAGCGGCAGGCTGATCGCTGCCAATAGAATCACCAGTTGCCAGCCCCAGAAGCAGAACGCGGCGATTTTCGGCGCGAACAGTTGAGTCTGGCAGGTGCGTTGCACCGAATAAAACGAACTGGCGAAGAGTGCGCAGCCGCCAAAGGCGAAGATCACCGCATTGGTGTGCAGCGGGCGCAAGCGGCCGAAGCTGGTCCACGGCAAATTGAAGTTGAGTTCGGGCCAGACCAACTGGGCCGCGAGAAAAACCCCGAGCCCCATGCCGACGATGCCCCACACCACCGTCATAATGGCGAATTGGCGGACCACCTTGTAGTTGTAGGCGGTACTGATAGAAGTGTTCATGGTTCCCCATCCACGGTTCAGCCGAAGTGAGCGCAAACGGCGCATCCTTCGCCTGGAGTTATAGGCAGACTAAAAGCGAGGCAAGCATGGACAAACAGCACAAGGCCAGTATTGACGGGGATCAATGGGCGCAGTGCGTGCAGGATCATGGATGGCTGTGGAATGCCGCTGCCGGCAAGGCTTCGGCGACGCTGATTCTTGCCCACGGCGCCGGCGCACCGATGGACAGTAGCTGGATGAGCGACATGGCTGCACGCCTCGCGGCACAAGGCGTGAACGTGTTGCTCTTCGAGTTTCCGTACATGGCGCAGCGGCGTGTCGACGGCAGTAAACGCCCACCGAATCCGGCCCCGAAACTGCTGGAATGCTGGCGCGAGGTGTATGCCCAGGTGCGACGCCATGTCACTGGGTTGCTGGCCATTGGCGGCAAGTCCATGGGCGGGCGGATGGCCAGTTTGCTGGCCGATGAATTGAAGGCGGATGCGTTGGTGTGCCTGGGTTATCCGTTTTATGCCGTGGGCAAGCCGGAGAAACCGCGGGTCGAGCATTTGGCTTCCCTGAAAACCCGGACATTGATCGTGCAAGGCGAGCGGGATGCGCTGGGCAATCGCGAGGCGGTCGAGGGTTATGCGCTATCGCCGAGTATCGAGGTGTTCTGGCTGGTGGCGGGGGATCATGATTTGAAACCGTTGAAGGTTTCCGGGTTTACCCATGAGCAGCATTTGGCGGCTGCGGCGCAGAAGGTTGCAGCGTTTCTGAGCTGGCTTGCCAGCGAAGGCGGCCTTCCAGGCAGTATCGTGTTTTGGTCAGTGGCGGGGGAAGTCGCGGTGTTTATTCAGTAAAGTTTTCGCCAGCAGTCAGGGCCTCATCGCTGGCAAGCCAGCTCCTACAGGGGATTGCGGTCTCTGTAGGAGCTGGCTTGCCAGCGATGGCGGTATCAAGGCCTAGCGGTTAAACCGTTCCACCAACGAGTACTGGGTATTCGCCGTGCGGGTCAGTTCTTCACTCAACAACGCCGAGTTCTGCGCCTGTTCCGAGGTCTGGTCCGCCAGTTCCGAAATGTTGCTGATGTTGCGGCTGATCTCTTCGGCCACGGCACTTTGTTCTTCGGTCGCAGCGGCGATCTGGGTGGTCATGTCGGTGATGTTGGCCACCGCCTCGCTGATCCCCACCAGCGCCTGATCCGCTTCCAGCACCCGCGCCACACCTTCTTCCGCCTGGCGATGCCCGGCTTCCATGGTTTGTACGGCGGTGCCGGCGGTTTGCTGGAGTTTGGCGATCAGGGCGTGAATCTGCCCGGTGGATTCGGTGGTGCGTTGCGCCAGCTGACGAACTTCGTCGGCAACCACCGCAAAGCCGCGACCCATCTCACCGGCACGGGCAGCTTCGATGGCGGCGTTCAGCGCCAGCAGGTTGGTCTGGTCAGCGATGCCTTTGATCACATCGACCACGCCACCGATTTCGTTGCTGTCCTTGGCCAGTTGGGTCACGGTCTGGCCGGTTTCACCGACCACCACCGACAGGCGCTGGATGGCTTCGCGGGTTTCCCCGGCAATGTCACGACCACGGCCGGTCAGGCGATTGGCTTCCTGAGTGGCATCGGCGGTGCGCTGCACATGGCTGGCGACTTCCTGAGTGGTCGCGGCCATCTGATTGACGGCGGTCGCCACTTGCTCGGTCTCGACGCGTTGACGCTCCAGGCCGCTGGAGCTTTTGTGCGCCAGGGCGTCGGACTGTCTGGCCTGATCGGTCAGGTGTTCGGCGGTGTCCTGCAGACGGGTCAGGCAGGTCTTCAGACGTGCTTCCTGGCTGAGGATTGACATCTCCAGACGCGCCTGGGCGCCACGGCTGTCGGTGTACATCTGCGCAATCAGCGGGTCAGACGTGGTCTGCTCAGCCAGGCGCAACAACCGCTTGAGGCCACGCTGTTGCCAGCTCAGGCCCATCAGGCCCAGCGGCACCGAGAGGCCGGCCGCCAGGGCGAAGCCCCAGTGGGAGTTGAGCGACGCGCCAATCATGAAGCTCAGTTGGCTGACCAGAATGAACGGCAGCCAGTCCTGCAGAACCGGCAGCCATTTATCCGAGGAGGGAATGGCTGACTTGCCCTGGTTGATGCGTTGGTAGAGCGCTTCGGCACGGCGGATCTGTTCGGCGGTGGGCTTGACCCGGACCGACTCGTAACCGATTACCTGATTGCCATCGAAAACCGGCGTGACGTAGGCATTGACCCAGTAATGGTCGCCGGTCTTGCAGCGATTCTTGACGATGCCCATCCATGGCAAGCCTTGTTTGAGTGTGCCCCACATGTGCGCGAAGACCGCCGACGGGACGTCAGGGTGACGCACCAGGTTGTGCGGCGCACGGATCAGTTCCTCACGTGAAAACCCGCTGATTTCGACGAATGCGTCGTTACAGTAGGTGATCACACCCTTGGCATCGGTGGTGGAAATCAACCGCTGCTGAGCCGGGAAGGTCCGTTCGCGTTGTGTAATGGGCTGGTTGTTACGCATGGCATATTTAATCCGCAAGGCTTTCAAGCGCTGTATCGGCATCTCCCGGCATTTATTGAGGTTATTTTTTGATAATCGGCAGTGCGTCGCAAAATGACCCTTGCGTCAGCGAGCGAGCATCGGATAGGTGAACAGGCCGAAGTGCAGCAGGTTCAAGCCAAAATGAGTGGCAATGGCCGCAGCCAATCCGCCAAAACGGTAGGCCAGGCCGTAACCCACACCGGCCAGTGTTGCCAGCAGCACCCAATGCCATCCTGCCCCTGCATGGGCCAGGCCGAAGATCAATGCTGCCAGTAGCAAAGCAAGGTTTTCGCCCTGGGGCAGATGTTTCATGCACCGGCTTAATCCGCCCTGAATGTAGCCGCGGAACAGCGCTTCTTCGACCAGCGTTACCAAGAGCAGATTGTTCAGCAGCCATAACCAGGCGTGGTCCGGCCATTTAGGCGCCCAATTGATGACACCCAGCAACATCGCGCCCCCGAGCGCGAGGACGACGCTCAAGGAGAGCGCCACGACAGTTGCAGAGAGGGAAACCCGCAGTGAACGTCGGGAGACAATCCAGGGACAGGCGATCAACAACCAAAACCCGATCAGTGGCTTGTCCAGATTCAGTTGCATGGCAAACGTAACGGCATCTTCGGTAAAACGCTGGGGTGGGATCACGCGACCGTTATAGAAGCCCGGTAACCAGTGCATCGCCAAGGCCAGGGCCAGGAAGATGAACAGGCTGTGACCAAGATAGCGGCCAAACGGGAGTTTTTGCTGGCGAACGGCAAGGCCGGCAATGAGGAGCAATGCGACAGAGATTCCCGCGAATCCACTGAGGTGGCCGTAAGCCAGCGCCATGCCGTAACCGAGGGAAAGAAGGGCCAGAAGCGTCCATGGCAGGGCGAGCATTGAAAATCCTTGTGTCCGAGATTTTGCGGGCCTGCACCAGGCCCGTGCAGGAGCGAACCTGCTCGCGAAAAGACCATCACCTTCAACATTGATGTCGACTGATAAACCGCCATCGCGAGCAGGCTAGGGAAATTCTGAAGAAGACTTCCTGATTTTGGCAAAATACCAGGACTCCACCCGCCGAGTTTTCCGATGAAACAGATGACCTTCGCTGACGCCGAGTACGCAGGCAAGCGTAAGCAGACCCGCAAAGA
>NZ_FYDY01000039.1:0-44125 GCF_900187435.1 Pseudomonas sp. Irchel s3b5 | reverse complement strand
CCAAGCTCAGCACTGAGGGCTCGCTCGATCAAAGCCTTCTTGAACGCCGCAGAGGCGTCCTCAATGGCTTCAGCGGTCATCGGTCCATCGGTGAATTGCTCGAGCAGCTCTTTCGGGATTTTCGGTAGTTCTCGCAACGCGGGTTTCTTTTTGGTTGGCATACATGCACCTCTTACTCATGTTATGCCCGAACACAAAATTTCTGACACCCCCCAGGACCGCGTTATCGTTCATCGCGAGCAAGCTCGCTCCTACAGGGAGCGAGCCTGCTCACGAAGGCAATCCAAATACAGACTCCAGACCTGAAAAAGCCCGCTGACTGTCACCAGTCCAGCGGGCTTCTTTTTGCCGCGACGACTCAGTGCGCCACAGACGCCTGCTCTTCCATTTTCTGACGCAGGCTCAACGGACGCATGTCGGTCCAGGTCTCTTCGATGTAGGCCAGGCATTCCTTTTTCAACCCGCTTTTACCCACGGTGCGCCAGCCTTGTGGCACGGCTTTGTAGTCGGGCCAGATCGAGTATTGCTCTTCGTGGTTGACCACGACCTGAAAGAGGATGTCCTCGCGGTCGAATACTGACGTCATGCTATGTCTCCATCGTTGTAGGGCGGGCTGCGCTGTGTGCGCAGCCGGTATGTAGAAGGAACGATGTACGCGCCGGAAAATTTAGAGCGTGGTGGTGGCAGCGGCCAAAGCCCGACCGAAAATCTCGGCAACCCGATCTATTTCCGCAGAGGTGATCACCAGTGGCGGCAGGAAACGCACCACCGCGCCATGCCGACCGCCGAGTTCCAGGATCAAGCCCCGTTTGAGGCATTCACGCTGAACCAGCGGCGCCAGGCGCGCGAAAGCCGGTGGATGGCCCAGAGCGTCACGCGCACCGGCCGGATCGACCAGTTCCACTCCCAGCATCAAGCCGCGACCGCGAATGTCGCCCATTTGCGGGAAGTCGCGCTGCAGGATGCGCAAGTGCTCGGTCAGACGCTCGCCCATCGCAGCGGCGTGTTCGCACACCCTGTGCTCAACCAGATAGCGCATGACGGCGGAACCGGCGGCCATCGCCATCTGGTTGCCGCGAAAAGTCCCGGCGTGGGCACCCGGCAGCCAGGTGTCGAGCCAGTCGCGGTAGATCACCACCGCCAGCGGCAGGCTGCCGCCGATGGCTTTGGACATCACCACCACATCGGGGGTGATCCCGGCGTGTTCGAAGGCAAACATCTTGCCGGTGCGGGCGAATCCGCTCTGGATCTCGTCGACGATCAACGCCACCCCTGCCTTTTCGGTGATCCGGCGCAAACCGCGTAACCAGTCCAGATCGGCCGGAATGACCCCGCCCTCGCCCTGCACCACTTCCACGATCACGGCCGCGGGTAATTGAACGCCAGCCTCGGGATCGTTGAGCAGGTTTTCCAGGTAGTTCAGGTTGGCCTTGATGCCCTGCGTACCGCCCAATCCGAACGGGCAACGGTAATCGTAGGGGTATGGCATGAACTGCACGCCGCTGCTGAGCAACGCGCCCAGTGGCTTTTTCGGACCCAGGCTGCCCATCAGGCTCAACGCGCCCTGGCTCATGCCGTGATAACCGCCCTGAAACGACAGCACGGTGCTACGACCCGTGGCGGTGCGCACCAGTTTCAGTGCGGCTTCCACGGCATCGGTGCCGGTCGGGCCACAGAACTGGATCTTCGCTTCGGCGGCCAATGCCGGTGGCAGCAGGCCGAACAAATCCTGAACAAACTGATCTTTCACCGGTGTCGTCAGGTCGAGCGTGTGCAGCGGTAGTTCATCGCTCAGCACTTGCTGGATGGCTTCGATCACGACCGGGTGGTTGTGTCCAAGGGCCAGTGTTCCGGCGCCGGCCAGGCAGTCGATAAAAGTGCGGCCTTCGACATCCTCGACATACAGGCCCCTGGCACGCTTGAGCGCCAGGGGTATGCGTCGCGGGTAGCTGCGGGCGTTGGATTCCTGCCGGCTCTGGCGGGCCAGCAAGGGCGTTTCTTCGAATTGATAAAGCGTTTCGGTCGGGGCGACCCGGGCCGGCTGATCTTCGATAAGGCTGGTAGCGACTGACATCTCTCGACCCCTCAATACGCTGTGATAGTGACCAAAACTGCACACCAGGCAGGTGCGCATTCCGCTCACGGGGCGCACTTGTCAGGTTTTCCTGTTCTGGAAACGCATCAGCGTCGAGAGGATTTAGACTTTTGAGCGGCTTTCTCGGAGGCACCCCAAGCCCTTGTAGGAGCGAGCCTGCTCGCGATAGCGGTGTATCAGGCAACATTGATGTCGACTGACACGACGTCATCGCGAGCAGGCTCGCTCCTACAAGGGGTTGGGTATTTATCAGGCTGGTTGTAGCGGCATGGTCAGCTCAACGCGCAAGCCGTCCGGGCGGCTGTCGAAATGCAACGTGCAGCCGCAACGCTGGACGATGGCCTGGACAATCGCCAGCCCCAGACCGCAGCCGATGCTCTGGCCGTTGCGCCAGAAGCGTTGGGTCAGGTTCTGCAAATCTTCTTCGGCAATGCCCGGCCCGTGATCGCGAACCACAAACTGCACGCGATCACCGGTTGTTTCCAGGCTCAACTCCACTGCCTTGTCACCCGGCGTATGGCGCAGGGCGTTATCGAGCAAGTTGCGCAGCGCCGCAATCGACAGCACGGCGGGCATTTGCACCGGTGCATTGGAAGCCTTGGTCGGCGGTTGGAAGCGGATACGCTGGCGATCACCACTGGCCGCGTCCTGAATCGCCAGTTTCGCGACTTGTTCAGCGCTGCATTGCACACCGTCGTCGAACGACAGACTGCCTTCGACCCGCGCCAGCAACAGCAATTGTTCGAGGGTCCGGTGCAAGCGGTCGGCACCCTCCTCGGCGCGGGCCAGGGACTGATCCCGGGCAGTGCCTTCGGTCATGCGCGCCACTTGCAGGTGGGTCTTGATCGCGGTCAACGGGCTGCGCAGCTCGTGGGCGGCATCACCGGTCAGGCGGCGCTCGCGTTCGATGGTCTTGCCGATGCGCAGCAGCAACTGATTCTGGGTTTCCAGCAAGGGTTGCAGCTCACTGGGCAATGGGTGGACATGCAAGGGTTCCAGGGAGTCGGGGCTGCGGCGCATCAAGGCATCGCGCATGCGGTTGAGCGGCGCGAGCCCCTGGCCGATACCCAGCCAGAGCAGGCACAGGCAACCGAGCAACGCCACGCCCACCGGCACCGAAGCGGCCAGCAGGATCGACATGTTCAACGCTTCGCGCTCGATTTGGCGGTCGGCCGTGGTGATGCGCAAATCGCCCCGGGCCAGGGTGAAACTGCGCCACGGTGCGCCGTCGATCATCTGATCGTGGAAGCCCATTTTCTCGGCTTCCAGGGTTTGCTGCGGATCGGTGTGGCTGCGGGCCAGGATTTCACCGCGCAACGAGCTGACCTGACAGGCCATGCCACCGGGAATGTTCAACTGCTCGGCGCTGAAATGGGTGCCCTCGCCCTTGCTCGACACGGGCGGCAGTTGCTCCATCAGGCCGGCGACCATGCGTGCCGATGCCACCAGCCGCTGGTCGAGGGAAAACATCATCTGATTGCGCAGGTCGCTGAGCATCCAGGCCGCAGCCAGTGCCCAGATCAACGCAAAAGCGGCGCCGAGCGTCAGGCTCAAGCGCAAACGCAGGCTCATCACTTCGACTCTTCTCCCCCATCAGCCGGCCCCAGGCGATAACCCAAGCCGCGCACGGTCTCGACAATCCCGTTGCCGAGTTTGCGCCGCAGGTGATGGATGTGGACGTTGAGGGCGTTGCTTTCCAGTTCGTCGTTGAAACCGTAGACACTGTCCTTGAGCTGCTCGGTCGACAGCACGCGGCCACGGTTGTGCAACAAGGCTTGCAGCAGCGACTGTTCGCGGCGCGAAAGGTCTACGGGCTGACCGGCGAGCAGGGTTTCGCGGCTGCTGGGGTCGTACGTCAACGCGCCATGTTCGATCAGGTTGACGCTGCGCCCCGCCACCCGGCGCAACAGGGTATGCAACCGTGCAGCGAGTTCGCGCAAGTCGAAAGGTTTGAGCAGGTAGTCGTCGGCGCCGGCCTGCAAGCCATCAACACGATCGGTGACCGAGTCCCGCGCCGTGAGAATCAGCACCGGCAATTCCAGACCGTTGTGGCGCAACTGCTGCAACAATTTCAGGCCATCTTCATCGGGCAATCCGAGGTCGAGCACCATCACGTCGAATTCGGCCACCTTGAGCATGGCCCGGGCCGCCGACGCCGTGGCGACGTGTTCCACCGTCAGGCCCTGGGCGGTCAGGCCGGCAACGATGCCGCTGGCGATCAGCTCATCGTCTTCGCAAACCAGTACGTGCATGGGGAGCCTCTTGTAAATAAAGCAGATTAAGCCTTTGACCGATTAAGCGGACATTATGCCGCAAGCGCCACCGCCACAAGGCCGCCACGGTTAATCATCGGTTAATCGACACCACCCATTGTGCACCTCACTTGCACAGGGCAAAGGCTTACCCATGCGTCGACTGTTTTTACTTTTCGCTTTCTTGATCTCGGGCCTGGCCCAGGCAGGGACCAATCCGTTTGACACAAAACCCGATTTTCTCCCTGTCGAGAAAGCCTTCACGTTTACGTCTGAACGTCTGGAATCTGGTGAAACCCAGCTCTATTGGCAGATTGCCGACGGTTATTACCTGTACCAGCAGCGCCTGAAGTTCGACGGTCTGCCGACCGAACACAAACCGACGTTGCCCGTGGGCGAAGATCACAGCGACGAGTTTTTCGGTCAGCAGCAAGTCTACCGCCAAGGCCTGGAGCTGAAGGTTCCGGTGGGTGCCAGCGGTCAGGTCAAAGTGAGCTATCAGGGCTGCGCGGATGCCGGCTTGTGTTATCCGCCGCAAACCAAAGTTGTCGATCTGGGCAACACCAACGTCACGAATGCAGGCGCCGAAGCTCCGGATCAAGCCTTGGCCAGCGGCCTGCAACAGCGTGCTCTGGGCTGGAGCCTTCTGGTGTTTTTCGGCCTCGGGCTGTTGCTGGCATTCACCCCATGTTCACTGCCGATGCTGCCGATTCTGGCCGGTCTGATCGTGGGCAGTGGCGCCACGCCCAAACGTGGTTTGGCCCTGGCCAGTAGCTATGTGGTCAGCATGGCGCTGGTGTACGCGGCGATGGGTGTTTTGGCCGCCATGCTAGGGGCGAATCTGCAAGCGTTGCTGCAGAACCCTTGGTTGCTCGGCAGTTTCGCGGCGATTTTCGTGCTGCTGGCCTTGCCGATGTTCGGTTTCTTCGAATTGCAGTTGCCGGTGGCCGTGCGTGATCGCCTGGAAAACGTCTCGCGCAATCAACGCGGTGGCAGCCTGGTTGGCGCGGGAGTGCTGGGGGCGTTGTCCGGTCTGCTGGTCGGCCCGTGCATGACCGCTCCGCTGGCCGGTGCCCTGCTCTACATTGCGCAGAGCGGTAACGCGCTGCACGGCGGGCTGATTCTGTTCGCCATGGGGATTGGCATCGGTGTGCCGCTGCTGTTGCTGGTCACTGTCGGCAACCGCTTCATGCCCAAACCGGGCGCCTGGATGAATCTGGTCAAAGGTATTTTCGGCTTCCTGTTCCTCGCCACGGCATTGCTGATGCTGCGTCCGGTACTGGATGAGTCGCTGTGGATCGGTCTCTGTGGCGCCCTGCTGTTGGTCGCAGCCTACAGCGCCTGGAAACAATCGGACGGTTTTGGACGGATCGCCCACCTGTTCGGTGCCAGCTCGTTGCTGCTCGGTGTGTGGGGCAGCCTGTTGATGATCGGCGCGGCGGGCGGCAGCGATGATCTGTTCAAGCCGTTGCAGGTGTTTCGCGCTTCAGGCACAGCGGTTGCCGCCGCTCCGGTCGGTCACGACGCCTTCACCACCCTCAAGGATCCACAAGCGTTGCAGCGTGAACTCGACGCTGCACAGGCTCAGGGTCAATGGGTGCTGCTGGACTATTACGCCGACTGGTGCGTGTCGTGCAAGGTCATGGAGAAACAGGTGTTCGGCAAAGCCAAAGTCATGGAAGCCCTGAGCGACGTACGCTTGCTCCGGCTGGACGTCACCGCCGACAATGCCGCCAGCCGCGAACTGCTTAGCCGTTACAAAGTGCCGGGGCCACCGAGCCTGCTGTGGATCGGCGCTGACGGCGAGGAGCGTCGCAGCCAGCGCATCACCGGCGAGGTCGATGCCGATACGTTCCTGCAACGCTGGACCACCACCCGAGACGCCCGTTAATGCTGACACTCACCCTCGGCACCTTTGCCATCGCGCTTAATCACCTGCTGCTGATCAGTGCATTGGCGCTGGCGACTTTTGTCGGCTGGCGGGTGGCCAAGCGTGGTGGCGAGAATCCCGAGTCGGCGCTGTTCAGCCTGTTTTTACTGGGCATGCTCGCGGCCCGGGTCGGTTTCGTGGTCGCTTACTGGATGCACTATCGCAACGATCCGTGGCAGATCATCGACTTGCGTGACGGCGGTTTCCTCGCCTGGCCCGGCGTGATCGTGGTGCTGCTTGCGACCTTGTATCGTGGCTGGCGACGCCCAGGCTTGAGACGCCCATTGGGGTTTGGCGTGGCCAGCGGCCTGGCGTTCTGGGTGCTCGCAACGTTTTCCCTGTCGATTTACGAACAAGGCACGCGCCTGCCGGAAATCACTTTGCGCAACGCCGCCGGTGAAACCGTGAAACTGGCCGACTACAAGGGCGGCCCGTTGGTGATCAATCTCTGGGCCACCTGGTGCCCACCGTGTCGCCGGGAAATGCCGGTGCTGGAAAATGCCCAGCAAGCCCGGTCGGACCTGACCTTTCTGTTCATCAATCAGGCCGAAAGCATGCAAAGCGTCGCGACCTTCCTGGAAACCCAGGGCCTGAGCCTGTCCAACGTGCTGTTCGACGGCGGAGGTCGTTTGGGTCAGGCCGTTGGCTCCATGGCGTTGCCGACTACGCTGTTCTACAGCCCCGAAGGTCGCCTGCTGGGCAGCCATCTGGGCGAACTCTCGGAAGCCAGCCTGGCTCGCGCCCTGGAAAACTTCGACACTGTCCCCGCCACTTCTTCAAGGAAATTGCCATGCCCCGCCTCCGCCACCTGCTGACCCTGAGCCTCGGTGCCGCCCTGCTGCACCTGCCGTCGGTGCAGGCCGAAGAGCTGCCCGAGGCGATCAAGAAGATCGAAGCCAAAGGCGCGAAAATCGTCGGCCGGTTCGACGCACCCGACGGCTTGCGCGGTTACGCCGCGCAATACCAGAACCGCGGCATGGCGTTGTACCTGACCCCGGATGGCAAGCATGTGCTGCTGGGCAATCTGTATGACGCCGAGGGCAACGACTTGACCAGCGCGCCGTTGCAGAAGCTGGTGTACGCGCCGATGTCCAAGGAGGTCTGGAGCAAGTTCGAAGCGAGCAACTGGATTGGCGACGGCAACAAGGACGCCCCGCGCGTGGTGTACCTGTTCAGCGATCCGAACTGCCCGTACTGCAATGTGTTCTGGGAACAGGCGCGGCCATGGGTCAAGTCCGGCAAAGTGCAGTTGCGCCACATCATGGTCGGCATCATCCGCGAAGACAGCCCGGGCAAGTCCGCCGCACTGCTTGCTGCCAAAGACCCGCAAAAAGCCCTGCAAGAACATGAAGCGGCGGGCAAGAGCAGCTCGCTCAAGGCGCTGAAGGAAGTGCCGCCAGCCGTTCAGGCCAAACTGGCGGCCAACATGCAGTTGATGGAAGAGTTGGAGCTGCAGGCCACTCCGGCGATTTTCTATATGGACGCCAAGGGCGAGTTGCAACAACAGCAAGGTGCGCCGTCGCCGGAAACGTTGGGGAAGATTCTCGGGCCGAAGTAACACGCATCGACGCCTTCGCTGGCAAGCCAGCGAAGAGGCCAATCCAGACGCTAGAGAATCAAAACCCCTCCAGCTCCGCCATCAAATCATTCAACCGATCCACCTTCTCTTCAGTGATATCGCTGGCCGCCAACCCTTCGATGTACCCGGCCAGTTCTTCCACCGTACTGCACTCGAACATCGCCCGCAGTGGCACATCCCGTTGCAGGGTTTTCTGCACACGGGAGGCGATCTGCGTGGCCAGCAGCGAATGCCCGCCCAGTTCGAAGAAGTTGTCGCGAATGCCGACTTTCTCGACCTTCAGCACCTCGGCCCAGATAGCGGCCAGGGTTTGCTCCAGATCACTGCGCGGCGCTTGATAGTCTTGGCTCTGCGTCTGGCCGATGTCCAGCGCCGGCAGGGCCTTGCGGTCGAGTTTGCCGTTGGCGTTAAGCGGCATTTTGTCGAGCCACAACCAGTGCAGCGGCACCATGTATTCGGGCAGTTCGGCGCGCAGGCGTTGCTTGATGCGCTCCAGTCGTTCGACGGGATTGAGCGTTGAATCAGCCGCCACCAGATAACCCACCAGATGCTTGCCATTCGTGCCTTCCTGCACGCCAACGGCAGCATCACGGACTTCGGCTTGCTCATGCAGGCGCGCTTCGATTTCGCCCAACTCAATGCGGTAGCCGCGAATCTTCACCTGATGGTCGATGCGCCCGACGTATTCCAGTACGCCGTCACTGCGCCGACGAGCCAGGTCGCCGGTGCGGTACAAACGATCACCCGGCGCGCCGAACGGGTCCGGTACAAACACCTGCGCAGTGCGCAGCGGGTCACTGACATAACCGCGCCCTACCCCCGTGCCCGCAACGCACAACTCACCCACCGCACCCAGCGGCACCAGCTCCTGCGCGCCGTCCAGCAAGTACAAACGGTTGTTGTCGGTCGGCATGCCGATCGGCAAGTAGCTGCCGCGTGTCGAGGCGATATCAACACGGAAAAACGCCACGTCATCCGAGCATTCCGCCGGACCGTAGGCGTTCACCAAACCGATCTGCGGGTAACGCAACAGCCATTGATGTGCGAGTTCTGGCGGCATGGCCTCACCGGTCGGCAGCATCCAGCGCAAGCCGTCGAGGCTCATGCGTTCCTGGGCGAGCATGCCCTGGATCAGCGACGGCACGCTTTCCAGCACGGTGATGCCCTGGCTCTGCACGTGCGCCAACAAACCCTGCGGATCATGGGCGATGGTGTTCGGCACAATGTCGACCCGCGCGCCGAACAACGGCGCAGCAAGGAACTGCCAGACGGAAATGTCGAAGCTTTGCGACGCAGTTTGCGCGATCACGTCGGCTTCACTCAGATTCAGATACGGCACCTTGCTCAACTGGTTGTTGAGCATGCCGCGCTGTTCGACCATCACGCCCTTCGGCAACCCGGTAGAACCGGAGGTGTAGATCACGTAAGCGAGGTTGTCCGGGCCGCTGTAAATGCCCGGGTTGCTCACCGAAAAGTCAGCTGCCTGCACAGTTTCCCAAACCAACAAGCGAGGGCGATTGGCGCAGCCGAATTCTTCCAGCAGCGCGACAGCCTGCTCGCGACACGCTTCGGTGCAGACCAGCAACGGCGTGCGGCTCAGATCGATGATGCGACTCAAGCGCTGACTCGGCAGCCCCGGATCCAGCGGCAGATAACCTGCGCCCGCCTTGAAGCTACCGATGATCATCCCGAGCAGGTCGAGATTACGTTCCGCCAGCAACGCCACCGGTTGATCCAGCCCGACACCGCCGGCAATCAGCGCATGTCCGAGACGGTTGCTGCGCTGGTTCAGCTCGAAATAACTGTGCTGTTGCGTGAGGCAACTGGCGGCAATCCGCTGCGGATGCTCGGCAACCTGTGCTTCGAACAACTCGACATAACTGGTCTCTAGCGGATACTCGTGCTCGCTCTGGTTACAACCGTGAATCAGGAATTCCTGCTCCTCGACGCCGAGTAACGGCAGGTCAGCCATGTCGCCGTGGAAGCCTTCGACCAACGCCAACAGCAACCGCTTGAACTCGCCGAGCATGCGCTCGACCGTCGACTCATCGAAGTAACGCCGGTCGTAGGACAGGTGCAAGCCCAGGTCATCCCCCGGATAGCAGACCGCCGTCAGCGGGAAATTGGTGTGGGTGCGGCCCGAATCGGAAGTCGCGTTAAGGCTTTGTGCACGGTCCAGCACCGAGACTTCCACCGGGGCGTTTTCGAACACGAACAGGCTGTCGAACAGTGGCTGGCCCTTGGGCAATTCGCTGTTTTCCTGAATGCTCACCAGCGGCAGGTATTCGTACTCGCGCAGTTGCATGTTGCTGTCGAGCAGCCCGGTCAGCCACTGGCGCACGCTGCAACGCTGATCGTCCTCAGGCATTTTCACCCGCAGGGCGATGCTGTTGATGAACAGGCCGACGGTGCGCTGCATCTGCGGCATCTCCACCGGGCGACCCGCCACCGTGACGCCGAACAGCACATCGCGATCATCGCTCAAGCGGCGCAGCACCAGCGCCCACGCCGCTTGGGCGAAGGTGTTGATGGTCAACTGATGCGCCTGGGCGAGTTCGCGCAATTGCGCGCCGTCACGGGCGTCGAGCCGGGTGTAGCGGTCGCCGACGATCATGCCGCCGCTGTCGCCGGCATGTTCACGCAGGAACGGCCGGTCGCTCGGGATTGGCGTGGTCCGCTCGAAACCTTGCAGGTTGGTTTTCCACCACTGCCGCGCTTCGGACAGGCTCTGGCGTTGCAGCCAGCCGATGTAGTCGCGATAGCGCGGCGGCACGGCCAATTGCGCTTCCCGGCCTTCACCGAGGGCGGTGTAGATTTCGAAGAAATCGTTCATCAACAACGAGCGGCACCAGGCATCGATGAGGATGTGGTGATTGCTCATCATGAACCAGTAACGCGCTGCGCCAACCCGGATCAGGCGCAAGTGGAACGGTGCCTGGTTGAGCAGATCGAACCCGGCCTCGCGTTCGGTCTTGAGCAAGGTTTGCAGCTTCGGCTCTTGCTCGGCTTCGGCAATAGCGCTCCAGTCGAGATATTCGATCGGCGTGCTGCCCGGTTTGTGGATCACTTGCAGCATGTCTTCGCCGACGTTCCAGCAGAACGACGCGCGCAGTGCTTCATGCCGGGCGATCACCGCTTGCCAGGCCTGGGCGAAACGCTGCGGATCGAGATCGCTGTTGATGCGGTAGCGATCCTGCATGTAATACAGGCCGGTGCCCGGCTCCAGCAAGGTGTGCAGCAGCATGCCTTCCTGCATCGGGGTCAGCGGGTAGACGTCTTCGATGACAGCGGCCGGAATCGGCAGTGCATCCAGTTGCGTCTGGCTGAGTTTCGCCAGCGGGAAGTCCGACGGCGTCAGGCCTCCGGCATCTTCGCGCAGGCAATGCTCGATCAGGCTTTGCAGTTCGCCAACATAAGCGACTGCCAGTTCGTTGATAGTTTGCGGATCGTAGCGTTCGGCGCTGAAGGTCCAGCGCAACAGCAGTTCACCACCGTAAACCTGACTGTCGACACTCAACTCATTGGGCAACGGTGCTTTCGGATCGTGGGCCGCGCCGACAGGTTCATCGAGCGGAAGGAACAGCGCCTCCGCGCCAAAACTCTGGTCGAACTGACCGAGGTAGTTGAAGGTGATCGGCGCCACCGGCAACTCGGCCATGCGCTGGCGACTCAGGTCATCGGCGAGGTAACGCAGCACGCCATACCCCAGGCCTTTGTGCGGCACGGCGCGCAACTGTTCCTTGATGGCCTTGATCGACGCGCCCTGCCCTGCGCCCTCCTTAATGTTCGACGGGGTCAGGCGCAGCGGGTAAGCGCTGGTGAACCAACCGACGGTGCGGGTCAGGTCGATCTCGTCGAACAGCGCTTCGCGGCCGTGGCCTTCCAGTTGAATCAGCGCCGATTCATGACCGCTCCAGCGACACACCACGCGGGCCAACGCCGTCAGCAGCAAGTCGTTGACCTGGGTGCGATAAGCGCTTGGCGCCTGTTGCAGCAATTGCCGGGTGCGCTCGCTGTCGAGGCGTACGCTGACGGTTTGCGCATGCCGGTTCTGCCGACCGCCCTCGGGACGATCACACGGCAACTCGGCGTTCGGCCCGGCCAGTTGAGTTTGCCACCCACCCAATTCTTCACGCAGGGATTCGCTGCCGGCATAGGCGTGCAAACGTGCGGCCCAGTCCTTGAAGGCGCTGGTTTTGGCCGGCAGTTTCACTGACTGTTGCGCGTCGAGTTGGCGGTACACGGTTTGCAGATCGTCCAGCAGAATGCGCCAGGAAACGCCATCGACCACCAAGTGATGAATCGCAATGAACAGGCGTTGCTGACCCTCGGGGCCATCGACCAGCAGCACGCGCATCAACGGTCCGTCGTTAAGGTCGAGGCTGCGTTGGGCATCGGCGAACAGCGCGGCACATTTGTCCATGGACGAAACCCGCATCTGCCACAACACCGGGGTATCGAAAATCGCCTGATGGGCCGCATGCCATTGGCCACCCACTTTGTCGAAGCGCAGGCGCAACGCATCATGCTGTTCAATCACCGCCAGCAGTGCTTGCTCCAGGCGATGGGGCTCCAGAGGCGCAGTCGGTTGCAGCAACAACGCCTGGTTCCAGTGTTGACGCTGCGGGATGTCGGTGTCGAAGAACCAGTGCTGGATCGGCGTCAGGTGTGATTCACCACTGAGCAACCCTTGCTCGGCAGTGATTTGTTCAGTGCGAGTCGACACGGCGGCGAGGGTCTGCACGGTCTGGTGCTGGAACAAATCGCGTGGGCTGCAGTGAATACCCTGTTGCCGCCCCCGGCTGACCACCTGGATCGACAGGATGGAGTCGCCGCCCAGTTCGAAGAAGTTATCGTTGATGCCAACCTGTTCGACGTTCAGCACTTCGCACCAGATCTGCGCCAGCGTGACCTCGAGCTCGTTGCTCGGCGCCACGTAGCGTTGACGGTTCAGCTCCGGGTCCGGTGCCGGCAAGGCGCGTCGGTCGAGTTTGCCGTTGGCGGTCAGCGGCATGCTGGCCAGCAGGATCTGGTGCGTCGGCACCATGTAATCCGGCAATTGTGCCTTCAGATGCGCCTTGAGGGCTTCGCGCAAAACCGATTGCTGCGCTTCGTCCTGTTCGGCGACGTCCGTCACCAGATAGCCAACCAACTGTTTGCCGCTCGGCGCGTCGAGCGCCAACACAACGGCTTCGCGAACCGATTCATGCTCCAGCAGCCGGGTTTCGATTTCGCCCAGCTCGATACGGAAACCACGAATCTTCACTTGATGGTCGATACGACCGAGGTATTCCACCAGGCCATCGGCGCGCTGGCGCACCAGGTCGCCCGTGCGGTACATGCGCCCGCCATTGCCGGCAAACGGATCGGCGACAAAGCGTTCTGCCGTAATCCCCGCTCGTTGGTGATAACCCTGCGCCAGGCCAGCGCCACCGACGAACAGTTCGCCCGTCGCGCCCTGCGGAACCAATGCCATGTCGGCATCAAGGATGTACGCCACGCGGTCGCCGATCACGCTGCCGATCGGCACACTGCCCAAGCCTTCTTCCAACACCTCGGGCGCAAGGCTGGCCAGCGGCATGACCACGGTTTCGGTTGGACCGTAAGCGTTGAAAAACAGATTCGGTTTGAACGCTGCACGAATACGCGCCAGGTGTTCGCCGGTCAGCGCTTCGCCACCGGTGATGATCATGCGCACCGGCAAGGTATCGCCCTGAGTCGCCAGCCATTGCGCCAACTGGCTGCCATAGCTTGGGGTGAAGCCAAGCACGTTGATGTGGTGGGTACGGATCAGTCCGCAGATTTCTTCGGCATCCCATTGGCCTTGGGCGCGCAGCACCACTTGAGCACCGCACAGCAATGGCACCAGCAAGCGTTCGGTAGCGGCATCGAAGTTGATCGAATAGAAATGCAGTTCGCAGTCGTCCGGGCGCATGCCGAAGCGCTCGATCACGGCGCGGCAGTGCATGGCGATTTCGCCGTGGGACACCACCACACCTTTCGGCTTGCCAGTGGAGCCCGAGGTATAGATCAGGTACGCCTGATGCTGCGGCAGATTGATGAATGGCAGCTCGGTTGTCGGGTAGTCGGCCAGTTTTGCCGTGTCTTCCTCCAGGCACCAATGGGCAACCGAAGGTGGCAATTCCCCCAGGGCTTTGAACATCGCCGCATCACTGAGCAGCAAACCGATGCCACTGTCTTCGATCATGTAATGCAAACGGTCGAGCGGGTATTCAGGGTCCAGTGGCACATAGGCGCCGCCGGCCTTGAGGATCGCCAGCAGACTGACGACCATTTCCAGTGAACGCTCAAGCGCCAGCCCCACGCGCACCTGCGGACCGACGCCACGCTCACGCAGCATCCACGCGAGACGATTGGCTCGGCTGTCGAGTTCGGCGTAGCTCAGTGTTTGTCCGGCGAAGGTCAACGCCGGTGCATCGGGGCGCGCCAGTGCCTGTTCGCTGAACAGCTGATGAATGCACTGGTCGAGTCGATGCTCGCCCGGCTCGACGCCAAGACTGTCGAGCAGATATTGTTGTTCGCTGGCGTCCAACAGCGGCAATTCACTGAGACGCTGTTGCGGACCGGCAATCAGCGCTTCCAGCAGATTTCGCCAGTGCGCGGCCATTTGTGCGATGCGCGGCTCGTCGAACAGATCGGTGCTGTAAGTCAGGCAGCAACCCAGGCGATGGTCGAGATCGGTGACTTCCAGGTTGAGATCAAACTTGGTCGCCCGCGCATCGTTGGCCAAGTACTCGACCGTCATGCCGGCCAGGGTGCGGCTCTGCTGGAATTCCCAGCGCTGCACGTTGCACATCACCTGGAACAAAGGGTTGTACGCCGTACTGCGCGGCGGCTGCAAAGCTTCCACCAGATGATCGAACGGCAGGTCCTGATGGGACTGGCCTTCGATCACGGTGTGACGTACCTGCTCGAACAACTCGCCCACGGACATCTGCCCGTCAAGTTGGCAGCGCAGCACCTGGGTATTGAGGAACGCACCGATCAGCCCTTCGCTTTCCGGGCGAATGCGGTTGGCCACTGGCGCACCGATGCGCAAATCGGTCTGGCCGCTGTAGCGGTACAGCAAAGTGGCCAATGCAGCGGTCATGGTCATGAACAGCGTCAGGCCGTTTTGCGCGTTGAAGGCGCGGACCTTTGCCGCGAGTTCATCGCTGAGATCGAAACGGTACAGTTCGCCCTGATGGCTTTGCACCGGTGGACGCGGGCGGTCGGCGGGCAACTCCAGCAGCGGATGCTCGCGGCCCAGTTGTGTGGTCCAGTAGTCGAGTTGGCGCTGGCGCTCACCGGATTCCAGCCACTGACGTTGCCACACGCTGTAATCCAGGTATTGCACCGGCAGCGGTTGCAGCGGCGACTCGCGATCATCCACGAACGCTTCGTACAACGCACTCAATTCCCGGGCGAAAATGTCCATCGCCCAGCCTTCGGTGACGATGTGGTGCAAGGTCAGTACGAAGTAGTGTTCCTGCTCGGCAGTCTTGACCAGGCTCGCGCGCAGAAGCGGTCCGGTTTCCAGATCAAACGGCTGGTGCGCTTCGTCGTCGGCCAGTTGCTGGACCTGCCATTCGCGGCCTTCGGCATCCAGTGCGGTGAAGTCCTTCCACGCCATGCGCACGCCGGTTTCCGCGTGCACCTGTTGGCGAGCGACGCCGTCGATACTCGGGAACGTGGTGCGCAGGGTTTCGTGACGCAGGATCAGCGCTTGCAGCGCCGCTTCGAAACGCGCGACATCCAGCACCCCGCGCAACCGCGCCATGCCGCCGACGTTGTAGGCCGGGCTATCCGGCTCCATCTGCCAGAGGAACCACATGCGTTGCTGGGAATAGGACAACGGCACAGGTTGGCTGCGGTCGACTTTCTCGATGGGCGGCTGCTGGTTGGTGCTGCCGCTGGCGTGGATCCGGCGCACCTGTTCGGCAAATTCGCCCAACTCGCTGTTCTCGAACAATGTACGCAGGGGCAACTCGACGTCGCAGGCCTGGCGGGTGCGGGAGATGATTTGCGTGGCCAATAGGGAATGACCGCCGAGGGCGAAGAAGTCATCGCGCAAACCGACTTGCGCCAGCCCCAACACTTCGCGCCAGATACCGGCGATCTGTTGCTCCAGTTCCGTCACTGGCTCGACGTGCTCACGAACCTGCCACTGCGGTTCCGGCAAGGCGCGGCGGTCGAGTTTGCCGCTTGGGCTGAGGGGCATTTCGTCCAGACGCATCAGCTGCGCAGGCACCATGTATTCCGGCAGTTCGGCGGCAAGGGCAATTTTCAGGCGAGCCGTTTGAGCGTCTTCGCTTTCGTCGCCATCCATCGCTGTGTAGTAGCCGATCAGTTGACCACCCGCCGCGGTTTTGCGCACCAGCACCACGGCTTGGGTGACGCCAGCTTGGGCCAACAAACGCGCTTCGACTTCCTCCGGTTCGACGCGAAAACCACGCAGCTTCACCTGCTGATCGAGGCGACCGAGGTACTCGATCACGCCCTCGGCGGTCCAGCGCGCACGGTCACCTGTACGGTAGAGACGTTCGCCCTGCTCGCCCAATGGATCGACCACGAAACGTTCGGCGGTCAACCCCGCACGGCCCAGGTAACCTCGCGCCAACCCAACGCCGCCGATGCACAACTCACCCGGCACCCCGGCCGGGACAGGGTTGAGATCGCTGTCGAGGATTCGGCAGATCACATTCCCCAGCGGCCGGCCAATCGGCGAGCGCTCGCCATCGGCGCGGGTGCAATGCCAGTGGGTGACGTTGATCGCCGTCTCGGTCGGGCCGTAGCGGTTGTGCAATTGCGCGGCGGGTAGTTGTGCCAACACGCGGTTGCGCAGTTCGGCGGGCAACGCTTCGCCACCCGAGAACACGCGACGCAGGCTGCTGCATTCAGCGGTCAGCGCTTCGTCGATAAACAGCGAAAGCAGCGGCGGCACGAAGTGCAGCGTGGTCACGCCGAACTGCTGGACCAACTGCGCGATGCGATGGGGATCGCGGTGTTCTCCCGGGCCGGCGATCACCAGGCGTGCGCCCGTGATCAGTGGCCAGAAGCATTCCCACACCGACACGTCGAAACTGATCGGCGCCTTTTGCATCAGCACGTCGGTGTGGTTCAGGCGATAGGTGTCCTGCATCCATTGCAGTCGTTCGGCGAGTGCCGCATGGGTGTTGCCGACGCCTTTGGGTTGCCCGGTGGAACCTGAGGTGTAAATCACATACGCAAGGTTGTCGCCGTGCAGGTGCAAGCCCGGAGCATGACTCGGCCAGCCGTCCAGATGCAGGGCGTCCATGGCGATCACGCTGACGCCTTCGCTGGCCGGCAAGCGGTTGAGCAATGGGGTTTGGGTCAACAGCAATTGCACGCCGCTGTCGCCGAGCATGTAGGCCAGGCGCTCGGCCGGGTAATCCGGGTCCAGCGGTACGTAGGCGCCACCGGCCTTGATGATCGCCAACAGGCCGATCAGCAATTGCGGCGAACGCTCGCAGGCAATCGCCACGCAGACATCCGGGCCAACCCCTTTGTCGCGCAGGTAATGGGCCAGGCGATTGGCCCGAGCGTGCAGTTCGGCGAAGTCCATCTGGCCGCCGTCCCACAGCAGCGCAGTACGCTCGGGCGTCTGGCGTGCTTGCTCGTTAAGCAATTCCGGCAACCACAGACTGGCCGGCGTGCACGGTGCAGCAGCCCAATCCGCTTGCTGATCAATCTCGGACTCAGTCAGCAATCGCAAATCGCCGAGGGCGGTTTGCGGACGCTCGCAGACGTCACGCAACAGGTTGTTGAAGTGCGCCGCCAAACGCTCAATGGTCGCGCCATCGAACAACTCGCTGGCGTAGTCGAACGACAGGCTAAGGCGACCGTTGCGGTCTTCTTCACTGTGCAACTGCAAATCGAACTTGGCTTCGCGGCTGTGCCACGGCAGCTCTTCGGCCAGCAGGCCCGGCAAGCGCTTCAATGCGCTGAGGTCGCGCTGCTGGTGATTGAACATCACCTGGAACAGGCCTTGTTCACGCGCCTGCGGGAACGCTTCGAGCAGTTGTTCGAACGGCAGATCCTGATGGGCCTGTGCGCCCAACGCCGCCAGCCGTGTTTGCGCCAGCAGTTCAACGAACGGCAACCGCGGATCCACCTCGGCGCGCAGCACCTGAGTGTTGATGAAGAAGCCGATCAGGCCCTGGGTTTCCAGGCGTGGACGGTTGGCGTTCGGCACGCCGATGCGGATATCACGCTGGCCGCTGTAGCGGTGCAACAACGTCTGGAATGCGGCGAGCAGCAGCATGAACGACGTTGACTCATGGGCCTGCGCAGTCCGACGAATCGCCGCGCTCTGGGCCGTATCCAACCGCGCGGTGTGACGCGCAGCGCTGTGCTGTGGTTGTGCCGAACGTGGATGATCGGTGGCCAGGCTCAAGGTCGGATGCTCATCGCCCAGTTGTGCTTTCCAATACGCCAGTTGCCGTTCGCCTTCGCCCTGCGCCAGCCATTGGCGTTGCCAGCTGCCGTAATCGGCGTATTGCGTGGGCAACGGTGCCAGTGTCGCGGGCTGTCCTTGGCTGGCGGCCGCGTATAAACGGGAAAACTCGTCGATCAACACGTTCAGCGACCAGCCGTCCGCGATGATGTGGTGCATCGTCACCAGCAGTTGATGATCCTCGTCGTCGAGGCGCAACAGGGTCACCCACAGCAACGGGCCTTTCTCCAGATCGAACTGGGTGTGCGCTTCATCCTCGCGGATTTGTTGCGCGCGGGCTTCACGCTCGGCCATCGGCAGATCGCTGATGTCGATCATTTGCAGGTTGAACTCACCCGCCGCAATCACCTGCTGCAACGCCACGCCGTCGCGCTCGAAGAACCGCGTGCGCAAGGATTCGTGACGCTCGATCAACTGCTGGAAACTGGCGCGCAAGGCGTCTTCATCCAGTTCGCCGCGCAGGCGCAAGGCACCGGGAATGTTGTAGGCGCTGCTGTGCGGGTCGAGTTGCCAGGTGATCCACAAACGGTTCTGGGCCAGGGATTGCAGCATCGCTTCGACGCGTGACAACGGTGTGATCGCGCCTTGGGCCAGTCCGCCGTCCTGTTGCTGGCAGGCCACCACCTCAGTGAATGCGCCGAGGGTCGGTGCTTCGAACAACAGGCGCAGGTTCAGCTCCAGAGCGAGTTCCTCGCGCAACCGCGCAACCACTTGGGTGGCCGCAATGGAGTTGCCGCCGAGCAGGAAGAAATGATCATCGGCGCCGATCTGCCGGACCTGCAACTGCTCGCACCAGATCCGGGCGATCAGGGTTTGCAGGTCGGATCCGGATTCGAGGTTGCCGGTGCTTTCAGGCGCCATTGACGGAAACACTGCATAGCTGTCGAGGCTGCCGTCCGCCAGGCGATTGCGGCACGCCGAGCGTTGCAGCTTGCCGCTGGACGTCTTGGGCAATGCGCCCGGATTTAGCAGCACCACCACGCTCGGCGCTTCCTGACAGGCCTCGGCAACGGCCTGACGAATGGCTTTGATCACGGCGTCTGGCGGTAGAATTTTTTGCACGCTGCGACTGATTTCGGCGGCAATGCCGATGCCTTCCAGTCCGTCGATGGAAACCGCAAATGCGGCGACGCGACCTTTGCGCACCACCTCCACTTCACGCTCGATGGTTTGCTCGATGTCCTGCGGATAGAGGTTGTGGCCGCGAACGATCAGCATGTCTTTCAGGCGACCGGTGATGAACAGTTCACCGTTGCGCATGAAGCCCAGGTCACCGGTGCGCAGCCAGGTGCGACCGGCATGCTGGACAAAGGTTTTGGCCGACGCCTCAGGGTTGCACCAGTAACCTTGGGCGATGCTCGGCCCGCTGGCCCAGACTTCTCCGACGCTGTTGTCCGCCCGTTCACCGAGCGACGCCGGATCGATGATCAACACCGCATGATCCGGCTGATGGATGCCGCAGCTCATGATCGCACTGCCCTCGCCCGGTTCGGCGCGGTTTTGCGTCAGGGCCTGATCGTCAACGCGCAGGCTGCCAATACCTTGCCCGCGTGGGGTGCCAGCGACGAACAGCGTGGCCTCGGCCAAACCGTAGGACGCCATGAAGCTGTCCGCGGAAAAACCGCAGGTCGCGAACTTTTCGGCGAAGCTTTCGAGGGTATCGAGACGAATCGGTTCGGACCCGGAGTACGCCACGCGCCAGCCGCTCAGGTCGAGGCGTTGCAAGGCCGACTCACTGACCCGTTCGTTGCACAGGCGATAGGCAAAATCCGGCCCGCCGCTGATGGTGCCGCCGTAATCGCTGATCGCTTCGAGCCAGCGCAAGGGTCGACCCAGAAAGTACGCGGGCGACATCAACACACACGGCACGCCGCTGAAAATCGGTTGCAGCAAACCACCGATCAGGCCCATGTCGTGGTACAGCGGCAACCAGCTGACGATCACGTCGTCAGGGTTGAGGTCGATACCGAAACCGTGACGAATCAACAGCTCATTGGCGACCAGATTGCCGTGGCTGACTTGCACGCCTTTAGGCAGCGCGGTGGAGCCGGAGGTGTATTGCAAGAACGCGATGTGATCGTCTTGCAACGGCGGCTCGACCCAGCGCTCGGCCATGTCGGTATCGAGCGTATCGACGCACAGCAGCGGCGGCGCGCCCTCGATTTTCGCCAACACATCGCGCAGGTCAGCGCTGGTCAGCAGCAGACGCGGCTCGGCATCGCCAATGATCGACAGCAAACGCTCCTGATGATGACGACGGGTCGACTCCGGCGGATAGGCCGGCACGGCGATGACACCGGCGTACAGGCAGCCGAAAAATGCAGCCACGTAATCAGGCCCACTGGGAAACAGCAGTACCGCACGGTCGCCAAAATCAGCCTCGGCCTGCAACGCGCTGGCAATGGTCCGCGCGCGTAGATCCAGTTCGCGATAACTGAGCACCGCAGCCTGGTCCGGGGTTTCGGCGAGAAAACGCAAGGCCACCCGATCCGGCGTCAGGGCCGCACGGCGCTGGAGGGCTTGGACCATTGTGCTGGGGAGTTCGAACGCGTCGGTCATGAGGTTTCCTGCCTGATTTCGGCTTGCAATTGGAATCGGTTTTCTGGCGTCGCGCCCCATCGGGAGGCACGCAGGACGCGGTCTTCGCCGACCGCGCAAGGCATTGGGAATGCGGTTGTCACCGGGACAGTTGCCCGGGTCCATTCACCAATGAGAACGGATGACGTTCTGAAATAATTAGTCGCCAAGCCTGGACGCCAGACGGGCCGGCCTGCGTCAGCGTGTCGCAGTTCTCACTCTGCACCTTTGTAGCGCATTAGTTCTTCTTCTCATTTGACAATCATTATCATTAAGCCTAATTTGTCGCTCGATGTGTAGGACGGCCCCCGGTTTACCCCGTCCCACAAACCTTTTGGCAGCAGGGTGATTTCCATGATGGAACCAGTGTCCACAAGCAGGTGCGATACACCGCTACTTCAGGCTTTTGTCGATAATCGATTAATTCTGGTGAAGATCGCAGCGCGAATTACCGGCTGCCGCTCCCGTGCCGAAGATGTCGTGCAGGACGCCTTCTTCCGCTTGCAATCAGCGCCGCAAATCACCAGTTCGATCAAGGCGCAGCTCAGCTATCTGTTCCAGATCGTGCGTAACCTGGCGATCGATCACTACCGCAAGCAGGCGCTGGAGCAGAAGTATTCCGGGCCTGAAGAGGAAGGCCTGAACGTGGTGATTCAAGGCGCATCACCGGAAACGTCGCACATCAACTTCTCGACCCTGGAACACATCGCCGATGCGCTGACGGAGCTGCCGAGCCGCACCCGCTATGCCTTCGAGATGTACCGCTTGCACGGCGTGCCGCAAAAAGATATCGCCAAGGAATTGGGTGTTTCGCCGACCCTGGTGAACTTCATGATTCGTGATGCCTTGGTGCATTGCCGCAAGGTGTCGGTCAGTCGTGGTGAGTCTTCTGCCCGCCACTGAATAAAAGATCGCAGCCTTCGGTCCACGTCTGCAGGCGCTGCCGAAGGCTGCGATCTTTTACTTCTACGCTAATTCGCACCGATCAAAAAAAACCTCACGCCCCAACACCATCAAGGCCGCGCGCTTGTGCGGGAAGTCGAATTCTTTTTCGCAGCGGAAACCTTGATCCTGCATGTAACCGATCATCTTCGCGTTATCGGCGCGAGGTTCGGCGACGACCCGCTGCGTGCGCGGATCATCGAGAAAAAGGTAATGAACCAGCGCCGATAACCAGCTCACCACCTTGTGCGGTCCACGGTGATTTTCCTCGCCCACCAGCATGTGAATGCCACGGTCGTAATCGGCTGCGTCATAGAACGGCGCAATGCGATCTTCCTTGGCCCAGTAGGCTTCGAAATAGGCAAACGGCTGGTCGTCAAAGCAGCCAATCAACGTCAGGGTATGGGGATCGGCTTCGAGTTTGCTCAGGTAATCGCGATGCTGTTCGAGGCTGCCCTCCTCCTGCCAGAAACTCGCGACACGCGGGTTGTTCTGCCAACAATTGAAACGCACCAGATCCTGTTCGATGTCCAATGTGCGCAGGGACACCCACATGCCCAAACGCGCATCGAAGCGGCGATAGACTTCACCATCGGGTTTGACCGGCCGTAGAGGATGTCGCTTGCCAGCGCTCACGATCATTTGCTGCGGACAGCTGCCGGTCGGCAAGTGCAGGGCGTTGAGGTCATTCAAATTGGGCATGGGTCGGGCTCGCGATAATCGTCGACAGTTCAACGATGTGACGTGAGCCGCAGGGGAAAATTTAGGGGAAGTCCGTCAGTTCGCGACTGTGGGGGCCTTTTCAGCGGGAGGGATCGGTACCACCACAATCTTGTACGGGCCGAAGATCTTCAGCATCTGGCCATTCTCGCGCAGGGCTTGCAGCAAGTTGCCGAAGGTCTCGCCGCTGATGGGCGCTGCCGGACGCAGAATGGCGTAGTGGTGATAGATCTGGTCGACGCGCTCGGACACCAGCAACTGTTCGGCGACATGATCGTTGCGCAAAAAATAATCGCTCAGGTATGAGCGCGTCAGCAGTGCAATGTCGGCGCGCCCGCGCAATACCATCAACAGATTGCTGTCGTGGGAATAGGTCAGCGTGGCCTTGTAGTTTTTCGCAAGGTACTGGGGGTCGGCATTGAAATTGGCGAATTCATAATGATAGCCGCTGAACAACGCCAGACGTTTGCCGGTCAGGTCGGCAAAGTAGTTTTGCTGTCGATCGAGCTGGCGTTGCGCGACAAAGACCTCGGCATCTTCCAGCCCCATGTCGACGGCGACGTGGGGAACACTGTCCCAACCCCAGGCGGGATTTTCGAAGATTGCCATGTCGATCCGGCCCTGCAGGAAATCACCGAAACGCCGGGGGATGGAGGTGGGCACCACCACGAACTGGTAGTCGGTTTGTGAAGCGTTGAGCGCCTGGATCAGTTGCGGCAGCAATCCCGTGTCGGCCCCGGACTCCGGGCGTACGGTGTAAGGCGGAAAGTGAGCGGCACCCACGCGCACCAGTTGTGCGGCCTGGGATGGCATCATCGTTAATGCCGCAAGCGTCACCAGCAAAAGCCGCGAGACTGTCCGGATTGGCAACCCCATCAAAACAACCCACTCCCCGATAAAACAGCATCAATGCATTAAAACCAGGCGTTCCGTCCAATTAGCCAGCATTTGGCCAGCCATTACAAGCTTATTGCTTCCCCTCAAGTACAAGAATCAACGCCTCTTCGGCCAATTGATCGAGGCTCATGCTGCCATCGGCGCGAAACCAGGTCGTGGTCCAGGACAAGGCCCCGGTCAGAAACCGTCGCGTGATGAACACATCACCCCGGATAAACCCGGCGCTCTTGGCCTCACCCAGCACTTGCAACCAGATGTCTTCGTAAATATCCCGCAGCGCCAGTACCTTGGCCTGGCCGTCCTCGGACAGCGACCGCCATTCGTAGACCAGCACCGCCATGGCCTCGCCGCTGCCGCCCATGATCGACTGCAATTCACAGCGAATCAGCGCCAACACCTGCTCGCGCACACTGCCGGCCTCGGCGATGGCCGCGCGCATCAACGCGGTGTTGTAGCGAATGGTTTCCTCCATCACTGCCCGCAGGATTTCGTCCTTGCTCTTGAAGTGATGAAAAATGCTTCCGGACTGAATGCCCACAGCGCCGGCCAGGTCGCGTACCGTCGTGCGTTCATAGCCTTTATTGCGGAACAGATGAGCCGCCACTTGCAGCAGCTTGCCACGGGCGCTGTCCGGATCGGTCAACTGGCCGCTGTCGACCAATTCGCGCATGACGCTCAGGGCTTTTTGCTCGTCCACGCATTCTCTCCTACAGTCGATCAATCCGATACGCCGATCCCCCTGAAACATTGGGGTTGCGCGGGCAATTTAAGCTGACGGCCGCAACCAAGCAAGCGCTTGGGAAGAAGAAACATTCGAGGATTTACAAACCAAGCGCTTGCTTGGTAATGTCGCTGCACTTCGGTTGGAGGTGGCTATGCAACGGACTACGCCTGAAACGATTCGCATTGGTTGCGCCAGCGCCTTCTGGGGCGACACCTCGACCGCGGCCGCGCAACTGGTGGAGCACGGGCACCTGGACTATCTGGTCTTTGATTACCTGGCAGAAATCACGATGTCGATCATGGCCGGTGCCCGCATGAAAGACCCTCAGGCGGGTTATGCAGGCGACTTCATCGAGGTCCTCAGCCCTCTGCTCCAACGGCTTGCCGAACAAAACATCCGCGTCATCAGCAATGCCGGCGGGGTCAATCCACAGGCGTGTGCCGCCGCCCTGCAAGCCGCCTGCGACAAGGCCGGCGTGACGCTGAAAATTGCCGTGCTGCTGGGGGATGACCTGCAACCGCAGTTCAAGCAACTGGGCAGCCTGGGCATTCATGAAATGTTCAACGGCGCGCCATTGCCGCCGATGTGCGTGTCAACCAACGCCTACCTCGGTGCGCCGGGCATCGTCGAGGCCTTGCGCCTGGGGGCGGACATCGTCATCACCGGCCGCGTGGTCGACAGCGCCGTGGTCAGCGCCGCGCTGGTGCATGAGTTCGGCTGGTCGTGGCACGACTACGACAAACTGGCCCAGGCCGCGCTGGCCGGGCATATCATCGAATGTGGCGCCCAGTGCACCGGCGGCAACTTTACCGATTGGCGCGACGTGCCCGATTACGAGCACATCGGCTTCCCGATCGTCGAGGTCAGCGCCGACAGCCAATTTGTCGTCAGCAAACCGGAAGGCTCCGGCGGGTTGATCACGCCGCTGACCGTTGGCGAACAAATGCTCTATGAGATCGGTGACCCACGGGCCTATCTGCTGCCCGATGTGGTCTGCGATTTCACTCAAGTAAAACTACAGCAACAGGGCAAGAACGCGGTCCGGGTCCACGGCGCAAAAGGCTTGCCGCCGACCGCTCAGTACAAGGTCAGCGCGACGTATCCGGACGGCTTTCGCTGCACCGCCAGTTGTCTGATCGCCGGTATCGATGCGCACGACAAGGCCCGGCGGGTCAGCGACGCAATCATCAACAAGACCTCGGACATGTTCAGTCAACGCGGTTGGGCACCGTACAGCGAAGTGAATATCGAACTGCTCGGCAGCGAGGCCACTTATGGCCCCCACGGCCAGCGCCGGGACACTCGCGAAGTGGTGATCAAGCTCGCGGTGCGTCATCCGAACAAGCAGGCGTTGATCATGTTCTCTCGGGAAATTGCTCAGGCCGCTACCGGCATGGCGCCGGGGCTGACCGGGATTGTCGGTGGCCGGCCGACGGTGTATCCGCTGATCCGGCTGTTCTCGTTCCTGATCGACAAAACCGCCTGCACGCTGGACATTGATTTCATGGGCCGTCGTCACCCGTGTGCCTTGCCCGCCCTGGACGCGCTCGACACCCACGACCTGCCCATACCGGTCGAGCCACCCAAACCCGATGGTCGCGCCGACGCCAGCGTGGCCTTGATCAAACTCGCGGTCGCGCGCTCCGGCGACAAGGGCAATCACAGCAACATCGGCGTCATGGCCCGTGATCCAGAATACCTGCCGTGGATCGCCGAAGCCTTGACCCCGGAAGTGATCGTCGACTGGATGAGCCATGTCCTCGACCCGATTTTCGGGCGAGTCGAACGCTGGTATTTGCCCGCCAGCCACAGCCTGAATTTTCTGCTGGAGAACGCCCTCGGTGGCGGTGGCATCGCCAGCCTGCGGATCGACCCGCAAGGCAAGGCCTTCGCCCAGCAATTGCTGGAAATCCAGATTCCGGTGCCGCAGCGCATCGCCGACCAGGTCAACTAGAGGACTGCCGCCATGGCCTACGATTCGATTTTCAAAGCCGATCTGTTTGCTGGCCAAAACATCATTGTCACCGGTGGCGGCAGTGGCATCGGTCGTTGCACCGCCCACGAACTGGCCGCTCTCGGCGCCCATGTTCTGCTGATCGGACGCAAGGCCGACAAACTCAAAAGTGTCGCAACGGAAATCGTCGAAGACGGTGGCAAGGCGGATTGGGCGACTTGCGACATTCGCGACGAAGAAGCGGTTACGCATCTGGTCAGTGAACTGATCCGCCAGCATGGCCCCATTCATGGACTGGTCAATAACGCTGGTGGGCAGTACCCATCGCCCCTGGCCTCGATCAATCAAAAGGGTTTCGAAACCGTGATGCGCACCAACCTGGTGGGCGGTTTCCTGATGGCCCGGGAAGTGTTCAACCAGTCCATGAGCAAGCACGGCGGCGCCATCGTCAACATGCTGGCCGACATGTGGGGCGGCATGCCCGGCATGGGGCACTCCGGCGCAGCACGTTCGGGCATGGACAACCTGACCAAGACCGCCGCGTTCGAATGGGGTTATGCCGGGGTGCGGGTCAATGCCGTGGCACCGGGCTGGATTGCCTCCAGCGGCATGGACACCTATGAAGGCGCGTTCAAAGCCGTGATCCCGACCTTGCGTGAACACGTGCCGCTCAAACGCATCGGGACAGAATCGGAAGTCAGCGCCGCGATTGTTTTCCTCCTCAGCCCGGCCGCAGCGTTCGTCAGCGGCAGCACGTTGCGCATCGACGGTGCCGCCAGCCTTGGCGGGCGTGCCTGGCCGATCCACAAGGCGACTAACAGTGAGTCTTACAACGGTTTCCACCGCGCCTACCTTCCCGATGTCCTCAAGGACAAGGAATAACCCATGCCGGTGATTCAGTCGCAACTCGATCCCCATAGTGAACAGTTCGCCCAGAACCGTGCGGCGATGCTGAGCGCGATAGAGCAGGTGCGCACACTTGAACAGAACCTGCTGAGCAAGGCTGCCGAGGCCAAGCCGAAATTCGAGAAACGCGGTCAGCTGTTGCCCCGGGAACGCCTCAATCTTTTGCTGGACCCTGGCGCGCCGTTCCTCGAGTTGGCGAGTCTGGCCGGTTTCAAGCTGCACGATGACAAGGACGGCAACTCCGCCGGTGGCGGCCTGATCGCCGGTATCGGCTACGTCTCGGGTGTGCGGGTACTGGTGGTGGCGAACAACAGCGCGATCAAGGGTGGAACCATCTCCCCCAGCGGTCTGAAAAAATCCCTGCGCCTGCAACAGATCGCCATGGAAAACAAACTGCCAGTGATCACCCTTGCCGAAAGCGGCGGCGCCAACCTCAATTACGCAGCGGAGATTTTCGTCGAAGGCGCGCGCAGCTTTGCCAACCAGGCGCGGATGTCGGCGATGGGCCTGCCACAGATCACCGTGGTGCACGGTTCAGCCACCGCTGGCGGCGCTTATCAACCCGGTTTGTCGGACTACGTGGTGGTGGTGCGCGGCAAGGCCAAGTTGTTTTTGGCCGGCCCGCCGCTGTTGAAGGCCGCCACCGGCGAAGTCGCGACGGATGAGGAACTGGGCGGCGCCGAGATGCACGCGCAAACCGCCGGCACCGCCGAGTACCTGGCGGAAAACGACGCCGACGGTGTGCGTCAGGTGCGCGAGATCGTCAGCCTGCTGTCATGGAACGATCAACTGCCCTGGTTACCTGAACCACAATGGGCAGAGCCGCTCTACCCCATCGACGAACTGCTGGGGCTGATCCCGGACGACCCGAAAAAACCTTACGACGTGCGCGAAATCATTGCCCGCATTGCCGATGGCTCGAACTTCCTCGACTTCAAGGTCGAGTTCGATCAGCAGACCGTCTGCGGTCACCTGAAAATCCAGGGACGGACCTGTGGTTTCATCGGCAACAACGGCCCGATCACGCCCAAAGGGGCGAGCAAGGCAGCGCAATTCATTCAGCTGTGCGACCAGAGCCAGACACCGCTGCTGTTTTTCCACAACACCACCGGGTTCATGGTCGGCACCGAATCGGAACAGCAAGGCGTGATCAAGCATGGCGCCAAGATGATACAAGCGGTGGCCAACGCCCGTGTGCCCAAACTGACCGTCGTCGTCGGTGGCTCCTATGGTGCCGGTAACTATGCGATGTGCGGGCGCGGCCTCGACCCGCGCTTCATCTTCGCCTGGCCCAACAGCCGCACTGCGGTGATGGGCGGTGCCCAGGCAGGCAAGGTGCTGCGCATCGTCACCGAGGCCAAACAAGCCAAGGATGGCCTGGTGCCCGACCCGAAAGTGCTCGACATGCTCGAACAGGCCGCCGCGCAGAAACTCGACAGCCAGTCCACGGCGCTTTACGGCAGCGCCAATCTGTGGGACGACGGTTTGATCGACCCACGGGATACCCGAACGCTGCTCGGCTACTTGCTGGATATCTGTCACGAGGCCGAAGTGCGGTCACTCCAAACCAACAGTTTTGGCGTTTCGCGTTTTTGAATTGATCGTCAGGAGAACAATAAAAATGATCTTCACCCAGGAACACGAAGCACTGCGCCGCACGGTTCGCCAATTCGTCGAGCACGAGATCAATCCGCACGTCGACGAATGGGAAAAAGCCGGACGCTTTCCGATCCACGAGATTTTCCGCAAGGCCGGCGACCTTGGTTTGCTGGGCATTTCCAAACCGGAAAAATTCGGTGGTATGGGACTCGACTACAGCTATTCGATCGTCGCTGCCGAAGAGTTCGGCACCATCCATTGCGGCGGCATCCCGATGTCCATCGGCGTGCAGACCGACATGTGCACCCCGGCCCTGGCCCGTTTCGGCTCCGATGAGTTGCGTGATGAGTTCCTGCGCCCGGCCATCAGCGGCGAACAGGTCGGCTGCATCGGCGTTTCCGAAGTCGGTGCGGGTTCCGACGTGGCCGGGCTGAAAACCAGTGCGCGCAAGGACGGCGACGACTACGTGATCAACGGCAGCAAGATGTGGATCACCAACTCACCCAGCGCTGATTTCATCTGCCTGCTGGCGAACACATCGGACGACAAACCGCACATCAACAAGTCGTTGATCATGGTGCCGATGAACGCGCCGGGCATCAGCCTCAGCTCGAACCTGGACAAACTCGGCATGCGCAGTTCGGAAACCGCCCAGGTGTTTTTCGACAACGTGCGCGTACCGCAGCGCAACCGCATCGGCCATGAAGGCGCGGGTTTCATGATGCAAATGCTGCAATTCCAGGAGGAACGCCTGTTTGGCGCCGCCAACATGATCAAGGGCCTGGAATACTGCGTCGACAGCACCATCGAGTACTGCAAGGAGCGCAAAACCTTCGGCAATGCGCTAATCGACAACCAGGTCATCCACTTCCGCCTGGCCGAACTGCAGACCGAAATCGAATGCCTGCGGGCGCTGGTCTATCAAGCCACCGAGCAATACGTCAAAGGCCAGGACGTTACGCGCCTGGCCTCCATGGCCAAGCTCAAGGCCGGACGGCTGGGCCGCGAAGTCAGCGACAGTTGCCTGCAATACTGGGGCGGCATGGGTTTCATGTGGGACAACCCGGTCGCCCGCGCCTATCGCGATGTGCGACTGGTCTCGATTGGCGGCGGTGCCGACGAAATCATGTTGGGGATCATCTGCAAACTCATGGGCATCCTGCCTGGGAGAAAGAAATGAACAACCTGCCGGTTTGCCAGACCTTGTTGTTGGAACTGCACAACGGCGTGTTGCACGTCACCCTCAACCGCCCGGAAAGTCGCAACGCCATGAGTGTGCAAATGGTCACCGAATTGCGTTCGGTGCTGGCCTCGGTCCGCGATAAACCGGGGGTTCGCGCCTTGGTGATCGGCGGCGTCGGTGGGCACTTCTGTGCCGGCGGCGATATCAAGGACATGGCCAATGCCCGCACTCAGGGTCCGAATGCCCATCGCGATCTGAACCGGGTGTTCGGTGCGCTGCTGCAAGAGATGCAACACGCGCCACAGGTGGTGATCACGATCCTGCAAGGCGCCGTGTTGGGTGGCGGTTTCGGCCTGGCCTGTGTCAGCGATATCGCCATGGCCGATCATTCGGCGCAATTCGGCCTGCCGGAAACCAGCCTCGGTCTGTTGCCCGCGCAAATTGTGCCGTTCGTGGTGCAACGCATCGGCCTGACCCAGGCCCGACGACTGGCCCTGACCGCGGCCCGTTTCGATGGGATCCAGGCTCGGAAGATGGGGTTGGTGCATTTTGTCGAACACGATCCACAGGCGTTGGCCGAGCGTCTCGACGAGGTGTTGGCCCATGTGTTGTGTTGCGCGCCAGGGGCCAACGCCGCGACCAAGAAGCTCTTGCTGGCGAGCGCCGGACAACCGACGGATGCCTTGCTGGACGAGGCTGCCGAATGGTTCAGCGAGGCGGTGACCGGGCCTGAAGGGGTCGAAGGAACGATGGCCTTCTTGCAAAAACGTAAACCGGGGTGGGCTTCTTGAAAGCATCGCTGGCAAGCCCGCTCCTACAGGTTCTGTGTGCGACATAAACCCACTGTAGGAGCTGGCTTGCCAGCGATGAGGCCCGACCAGACACCGCAACTTTCAGAGAGCCAACCCATGCCCGGACTCAAAAAAATCCTCATCGCCAACCGCGGTGAAATCGCCTGTCGCATCCAGCGCACCGCGCAGGCGCTGGGCTATCGCACCGTTGCCGTGTTCAGCGATGCCGACGCCGACGCCTTGCATGTGCAGATGGCCGACGAAGCAGTCAACATCGGCCCGGCTCCGGTGCAACAGTCTTATCTGAACATCCCGGCAATCCTCGACGCGGCACGCCGCACCGGGGCGGACGCGATCCATCCGGGTTACGGTTTTCTTTCGGAGAACGCCGGATTCGCCCGCGCCTGCCAGGCAGCCGGCCTCACCTTCATCGGCCCAAGCCCCGAAGCCATCGAATTGATGGGCAGCAAGCGCCTGTCGAAAATCGCCATGCTCGAAGCCGGTGTGCCGTGCATCAACGGCTATCAAGGTGCGCAACAGGACGACGCCACCCTGAGCCGTGAAGCCGAACGAATCGGTTATCCGCTGATGATCAAGGCCAGCGCTGGCGGCGGTGGTCGTGGCATGCGCCTGGTGCATGACGCAGGGGATTTGCTTGCGCAGATTCGCACCGCGCGCTCGGAAGCCTTGAACGGCTTTGGCAGCGATGAACTGATTCTCGAGCAGGCCTTGATCGAGCCTCGTCACGTCGAGATTCAACTGTTTGGCGATCAGCACGGCAACCTGATTTACCTCGGTGAGCGCGATTGTTCGATCCAGCGCCGCCACCAGAAAGTCATCGAAGAAGCGCCCTGCCCGGTCATGACCATCGAACTGCGCCAGGCCATGGGTGAAGCCGCGCTCAAAGCCGGGCGAGCGGTGAATTACGTCGGCGCCGGCACGGTGGAGTTTCTGCTGGATGCCCGTGGCCAGTTCTACTTTCTGGAAATGAACACCCGGCTGCAAGTGGAGCACCCGGTGACCGAATTGATCACGGGATTGGACCTGGTGGCCTGGCAGTTGAACGTGGCCGAAGGGCAAGCGCTGCCATTGCGTCAGGAACAAGTGCAGCTCAACGGGCACGCCATGGAAGTGCGCTTGTACGCCGAAGATCCCGCTCAGGGATTCCTCCCGCAAACCGGATGCATCACGGGGTGGGAGCCGGGTCTGCAGGACGGTGTGCGGATCGACCATGGCTTGATCGAAGGCCAGACCATCAGCCCGTTCTACGACCCGATGCTCGGCAAGATCATCGCCCATGGCGCCACCCGCGAAGAGGCGCGGCGCAAGTTGCTGCGCGCGGTGCAAGACACCGTGCTGCTGGGCGTGCACGGCAATCAGCGCTTGCTCGCCAGCCTGCTGGAGCATCCACAATTTGCCAGCAGTGATTTCAGCACCGGGTTCATTCAGCAACATTTCGCCAACGATGCCTGCCTGCAACCGCTGGTGCCGAGCGCCGAACAACTGGCCATTGCTGCGGCGCTGCTTTATCACGCCTCGGCGATGACGCACCCTGCCCCGCTGGCCGGTTGGCGCAACAACGCCAGCGTGCCACTGCACTATCGTGTCGGTGCCGAGGATCAGGACTGGCCGGTGCAATTGCACGCCGTACCTGGCGAGCCATTGCAAATTCAAGCCGCCAGCCGCCATATCAACCTGAAGATCATTCAGTGCGACGGGCGCTGGGCCACCCTGGAAATCGACGGCATCCGTCAACGCCACGCTTATCGCCTGGAGGCCGGGCAACTCTGGTTATCCACCCGTCCGGGCAGTTTGCGCTTGGAGGATCGCACCCAGGCGCCGGTCAGCAGCCGGACCAGCATCAGCACCGGCACCCTCAAGGCGCCCATGGATGGCGCGATTGTCGATGTGCTGGTCAGCGAAGGCAGCGCTGTGAGCAAGGGGCAACTGCTGGTGGTGCTGGAAGCCATGAAAATGGAACACCCGCTCAAATCGGGTATCGACGGTGTGCTCAAGCGTTTGCAGGTGCAGGTCGGCGATCAAGTCAAAAACCGCCAGATACTGCTGGAGGTCGAATAAGCCTCTAGGCGGAACCGCCGGGTTTGGCTACGCTCAGCGCTATCAAGTCGCGGATACCAGGAACCCTGCAATGCCTCACTGGCTGGTCATTGATCTGGAAGCCACCACCGATGAGGGTGGTTGGCCGATAACGGAAATGGAAATCATCGAAATCGGCGCGACCCTGGTGGACCGCAAAGGTCGGGAGCTGGATCACTTCCAGCGCTTCGTCCGGCCGTTGCGGCGGCCCTTGCTGACGCCGTTTTGCCGGGAACTCACGCACATCACCCAGGCCAACATCGATACCGCACAACCGCTGAGCGAGGTCTGGGCGGATTTTGAGCGCTGGCTTGGCCAACATCACACACACCTTGAAGGCTGGGTCAGCTGGGGCGACTACGATCGCAAACAATTGCTGCTGGAGTGGCAGCAGCTGCAACTCGCCAGCGTATTGGCCAACGTGCCCCACATGAACCTCAAGCAGCGGTTTGCCAAGGTGCGGCGGCTCGAACGTCCGCTGGGCCTCAATGGCGCCCTGCAACTGGCCGGCTTGCAGTTCACCGGCCAGCAACACCGGGCACTGGAAGATGCGCGCAATACCGCACGGCTATTGCCGCTGGTTCTTCCGCTTTAGACAGGTGACGACGCCAAGGGCCTTGTGCATACTGGCCGGCCCTTTTTAGCCCTTTTTAGCCCTTTTTAGCCCTTTTCGAGGAATCGCCCATGTTTAAAGTCAACGAGTACTTCGACGGCACCGTCAAGTCGATCGCCTTTGGCACCGCAGAAGGTCCGGCGACCATCGGCGTCATGGCTCCGGGCGAATACGAATTCGGCACCAGCCAGCGTGAAATCATGCACGTCGTGAGCGGCGCACTGACGGTCAAACTGCCGGACAGCAGCGACTGGGAAACCTTTGCCGCCGGTAGCCAGTTCAACGTGCCTGCCAACAGCAAGTTCCAGCTGAAAGTGGCTGTCGACACCGCTTACCTGTGCGAATACCGCGGCTGAAACCACGGTTTTTTTAGCGCAACAAAAAATGCCCGTGTCCTTGGACACGGGCATTTTTCATTCCTGGCACGGCTATTCGAGGATCTCTACCGGCATGCCGACTTCGAGTCGGCCATTGCCATCGTTGACCAGGTTCTGGCCAAACATCGCGCCATCTGCTGTGGAACGGTACTTCTGCAAGGTCGCAAAGGGTTCGCGATCTACACTGCGTTCGCCGGTTTCCGGGTCGATGGTGGTCAGGATGCAGCGTGAGCACGGCTTGACCACGCGGAACTCGACCTCGCCGATACGAATGCGTTTCCAGCCATCCTCGGCGAAGGCTTCGCTGCCCTCGATCACCAGATTCGGTCGAAAACGCAGCATTTCCATCGGGCGACCGACCTCCTGTGACAAGTCCTCCAAAGACGCCTGACCGATCAACAACAGCGGGAAGCCATCGGCAAACGCCACCTGATCATCATCTTTGCCGAAGCCCGCCTGAGTGGTCCGTGCGCGGTCCAGCGGCACTTGCACCAGACGTGTCGGTTGACCGATGAACTTGCTGACCCAGGCCGCCGCCGCATCACCGGCATCGGGAACACGCAAGGTGTCGCGCCAGATCGTCACGCCACGCAGTTCCGCGTCACTGCCGGGCAGCACCACGTTCATCGGTGAATGGCCGGGAGCACTGAGGGTCAAGCCGCCTTCGGCATTCCACAAGGCCGACAGCTGACTCATCTGCGCCACCGCCCGCTGGGTCAGGAAGCGCCCGCTGGACTCATCCACCAGCATCCAGCGTCGATCTCCGTCCAGCCCCAATTTGTCGAGACCGATCTGTTGCAAGGCTTCACCCCTGGCGGATTTCAACGGATAACGATAAAGCGCGCTCAAACGCAGCATAGCCGGCTCCCTGGATGGCAAAAAAGCCACCCTATACGAGCTTGCTCGACGAATCAAAGAGCAAAAACCTGTAGGAGCGAGCTTGCTCGCGATGGTGTATCAGTTACATCCCTGCCGGATGTGCCGACGCGATCGCGAGCAAGCTCGCTCCAACAGTGGTCGAGGACTTGATCAGGCCGGAACTTCGTCAAGCATCAGACGCTGACGCACCACGTCGACGAGTTTGTCCGGCTGGAATTTGGACAGGAAGTTATCGCAGCCGACTTTCTTCACCATCGAGTCGTTGAAACTGCCGGACAACGAGGTGTGCAGCACCACATACAGCCCACGCAGACGCGGATCGTTGCGGATTTCGGTGGTCAGGCGATAGCCGTCCATTTCCGGCATTTCCGCATCGGTGAAGACCATCAGCAGTTTGTCGGTCATGTCCACGCCGGTGTCCGCCCAGGCCTTGAGCATGTTCAACGCTTTCATGCCGTCGCTGGCGATGTGCATTTTCACCCCCAACTGCCCCAGGGTGTCGCGCAATTGCGCCAGCGCCACGTTCGAGTCATCCACCAGCAACACTTCACGGCCCCGGGCGCGCTCCAGCACCGGATCGGCCAGTTTTTCACGGGACACCTTGGCGTTGTACGGCACGATCTCGGCCAGGACCTTTTCCACATCGATGATTTCCACCAGCTGATCATCGACCTTGCTGATGGCCGTCAGGTAATGCTGGCGGCCGGCGCTGGTCGGCGGCGGCAGGATGGCTTCCCAGTTCATGTTGACGATACGGTCCACACCACCGACCAGGAATGCCTGCACCGAGCGGTTGTACTCGGTCACGATGATCGTGCTGCCGGGTCCCGGCACCAACGGACGCATGCCGATGGCCTGGGACAAGTCGATGACCGGCAGTGTCTGACCACGCAGATTGACCACGCCGCACACGAAAGGATGGCGCTGGGGCATCAGGGTCAACTTCGGCAACTGCAGGACTTCTTGCACTTTAAAGACGTTGATCGCGAACAACTGGCGTCCGGCGAGACGGAACATGAGAATTTCCAGGCGATTCTCACCCACCAGTTGCGTGCGTTGGTCTACCGTGTCGAGAATGCCGGCCATCGATGACTCCAGGTCTTGTTCGGATGAATTCACTTAAGGAAGGTTATCGGCAATGTTTGCCGTAGCTTGACCCCTCTAAAATGCCACGCCCAAGCATTGATGTCACATTAACATCATGCTTTACTGGCGCCGTGATTGACCTCTGTCACCTCCGCGCCCCACGACCATCATTTGTGCATTAGGTTCCGCTGCATAAGGGATTCCCCTAGCAACAATCAGGTGCAACCTGATATTCGCAATATCCAATTGCCATTAATGTGACGCCATTCTCATTGCATGAACGGAGTCAGGCTTTTGTGTGCGATCGCAGGTAAGTGGCCAACCACCCTCTCGTCCTTCTCAGGCTGCCTCCAGGCCGGTTCAAAACCGGACTCCTTTCTCGTCGGCACACACGACACCCCCCTCATTTTAATGACGTTGTGGAGATAATCATGCCGAACGACCGTAAAGAGTGGGCTCAACGAATCCCGGAGTTTCTTGTCGAGGCTGAAACGCTCCTGGGTAAAACCGAGGAATGCCTGAGTCATTTGCAACTGATCAGCAATGACAAGGATGCCATCGACTGCATGCTCAGCAACTTGCTCAAGCTGGCCAACAGGGCTGATGCGCTGGCGTTGGCTGCCGTGTCGGAGTTCTCACTGCACATCCATGGCCTGCTGAACCACGCACAGAATCACATGAGCCTGCATGACGAGGCCCTGAGCGCACTGAAAGACTGCCTGACCCTGATTGCCTGGCAACTTGAACTCATCGACCAGACCACAGGCCAGCTCAGTCTCGACGAATCTGAACAGACGACGTTGATCGAAGCCTTTGCCTTTCAGGTCGGACACAGCCAGTTTCAACTACCCGTCAACACCAGGCCATTCACGCGCGTGTCCTACCTGGAACGGCAAGCCTGAAATCATCAACCGATGCTGGGGCGCAATGTTTTAGTGGGCGCCGATATTGGCCTGTGCGGATGTCGCTTTTAAAACCTTCCTGCATAAGCGACTGTTTGTAACTAACAGTCATTCTTTTAGCCAGTTACATTCTGTATTCCATCTAAGGTTTTGCCTGGCATTAACACAGGCATCGACCACACTTTGTCCATTATGGATCCATAAGCCAAAAGCCCCCTTTCCTGACTTCTGCATCGACCCCACGCGCGACCAACGATTTCTTAAGTGCTATTATGCCGTCCATTAGTTGACGCCAAATAATGGTAGTGTGCGTGCCGACTACACCGGCGAATCAGCTCAGGCTGATGCAAAAATAAAAAACACACCCGTTGAAGTCGACGCGTCACCAGACAAAACAGAGACTTGTCCAATTGGCTGGTCTGCCCGCAGCGAACATCCATTGGCTCCATCCGTTATGCACGCCAGCCTCAAGTCAATCGCCACGTGGCCACCCTCCGGAGAAAATGCCCGCAGGTTCACGTTGTTGCTATGCGCCTGCTCCACAGTCGGTAGTTTGTGGGCTTATAGCCTGTCCATTCGCTTGCCACTGGGTCTGTTGCTTCTCAACGTTGCCGCGCTGACCAGCGTCTGGGTGCAATACCGCCTCTCTCGCAAATCGATAAAATTCCAGCCCCAGGAACTGGCCGACCGCCTGCTGCAGGTTCAGGAAAACGAGCGTCACCGATTGAGCCGGGAATTGCATGACGACATTGGCCAACTGCTGACCGCCGCCAAACTGCAAAGTGACTGGCTCAAACGGCGGATGCCCGAAGAACTCCACGGGCAATGCTCCATCCTGTGCGACACGCTCGAAGAGACGCTGGCCAAAGTCCGTGATGTTTCGGCCATCCTCAATCCCCGGCAACTGGCCAGCCTTGGGCTGGAAGCCAGTCTGCGTGCGCACCTGCTCAAGACCCTGGCCAATACGCCGGTGCACTGGAGCCTGGAATGTCATCAGCGCCTGACCGGCATACCGGAAGAAATCGCCGTGGCGGCATTCCGTATCACCCAGGAAGCGGTCACCAACATCTTGCGGCATGCCCAAGCGAAAAATTTGCAGGTCTGCCTGCAACGTCAGCCCCAAGGCCTGATGCTACAAATCCGCGACGACGGTCTGGGGTTTTCACCTGCCTCAGATCCCGGCCGTGAAGGTCAACGGGGTATGGCCGGAATGTCGGAACGGATCGATCAATTGGGCGGCACATTGACCGTTGCCAGCGAACCGGGCAAAGGTACTCAAATCGAAGCTCTCTTCCCCTGGGCGCCTCGTGCGCTTGAACGGGCCAGTTCGAATAAGGTTATGCATTGACTTGTAACTTACTTCTGGTGGATGACCACTCGCTGATCAGGGCTGGCGTGCGCGCTCTGGTAATGGATCTTCCCGGCTATGCCGTCATTGGTGAAGCCAATGACGGGTCGCAGTTGCTTGAGCTGGTCGAGCAATTGCTTCCGGATATTGTCTTGCTGGATATTTCCATGCGGCAGACCGGAGGCCTGGAATCCTTGCAGCAGCTCAAACGCGTCCGCCCGCAAAGCAAGGTGCTGATCCTGTCCATGCACACCGACCCGGCTGTCATCATGCAGGCACTGGAATCCGGCGCCCACGGTTACCTGCTCAAGGACACAACCGCCACCGAACTCGAGCATGCTCTGGAGGCTTTGCGTAACAACGAACGCTACCTGAGCCCGGCCATCGCTCACACGGTCATCAATCAGGCGCTCACCCGACACCAGAAAAACCAGCCGGAGCCTTCCGACTCGCACAACCTGACCGCGCGCCAGCTGGAAATCCTGCGACTGATCGTTCGCGGGAAATCCACCCGGGAGATCGCCAACGGCCTGGGCTTGAGCGTCAAGACCGTCGAGACCCATCGCTCGCAGATCATGAAACGCTTGCAGATCTACGACGTGGCAGGTCTGGTGCTGTTTGCAGTGCGTGAACAAATCATCAGCCTGGACGATTAACCTCTGCATTGGCGCTTAACAGCAGCGAGGTCTCAGGCAAATGCACAAGCAGCGCCGCTGGACGCACCGAAAACCGTAGGCTATTCCCTTCCAGTGGCTCACCGTCCAGGTTGATGTAAAGCCCTTCAGACACCTTGATCTCGATCCAGGGCAACCGGGCGCGAACGAACAGGCTGTCGATGCCGAACCCCTCGGTCAACAGGTTCTTTAATGTGCCCACCACTTCCTGCGGTGCAGGCAAGATACTGATATCCAGTAATCCGTCATCCACCAGGGCTTCAGGACACAGCACCCGCCCTCCACCGGCCTGCCGTCCATTACCGATACCCAACGCCAACAGATCGCCTTGCCAGTGAAAGTCCGGTCCCTGCAACTCACCGTAAGCGGCATGCAGCTCGTTGAAGCGTGAAAGACCGGTAAACAGATAGGCCGCGCCACCGAGGATCTTTTTCAGTTCTTCCGAGGTGTTCGCCGTCACCTGACTGCCAAAGCCTCCCGTGGCCATGTTCAGAAATACCTGCCCATCGACCTCTCCCAGATCGATTGCACTCGGCGCAGACTCCAGAAGCTCCAGCGCCAAAGCGGGTTCAAGCGGGACGCCCGCCGCGCGCGCAAAATCGTTGGCAGTGCCCAGCGGCATCAGCACCAGGCTGGCCTGGGTCGGTTGCATTGCCATGGCTTCGGCGATATCACGCAAGGTGCCATCGCCGCCCCCCGCGATGATCTGCCGATAACCCGCCGCCAGTGCTTGCGTCACCATCCGCTGCGCGTCGCCGGCCTCCCAGGTCAAGCTAACCGCCAACTCCCAACCCTGTTCACGTTTGTTTGCGACAGCGGCACGCACCTCTTCGTTGAGCGCCTGCTTGCCATGCAGAATCAATAGCGCCTTGCGTTCGCTCATGCGGTGTTCCCCCGGAATGAATGCCATCTGGGAAATGTGACCTCGCCACACGCCATAAAAGTCGCCAGGTCGCGAATTAATTCCGGCGGGTAATTTTGTTCGGTATCACATTGCGGGATTTTTCTTACAAAACGTGAGGAATCGGCTCAATTGACCCAGAAAGAGGATTGGTTCACTTTGGGTCGGCGGTTTTCAGTCATCAGGACAAACACAAGGACGTGCCATTGCAAAACCAACACATCGGTTCATCGGTCATTCAGGTTATGGCGCTCGCAGAAAAACGTGCCGACCACCGGGCAGAGCCCAAAGACAGCGCAAAAGCCACTGGAGAAGTTGATATGGAACCTCGCGTCACCGAACTGGAAACACACCTCAAGTACATCCGCAGAGACATGGACGAAGTCCGGGGTGACGTCAAATCCATCAAGCATCGGCTTGCCTACTCGGCCGGAGGTACAGCGGTCGTCCTCGGGCTCCTCGGCTGGATTGCCAATAGTCGATTCGAGCAGGTCATTGCCCTGCTGCTGGCTCATTGACTCGCCATAAGTGCAAAGCCCGGCTCATTCGACCGGGCTTTGCATGTAGGGTGGAGCAGCCGTCAGCCCAATACTTCACTTAACGGAATGAAGTTCACGCTGTCACCCTGAACCAAGGTGCGCCCCTCCAGCACCTCAACCAAACCATCGGCCCACGCGGCACTGCGCAGTACGCCGGAACTCTGGTTTCTATAGATAATTGCCCGACCGTTTTCTAGGCGTCCCCGTAGATACTCACGCCGGTTACCGGCCTGTGGCCAGTCAAACCCTGCGGGCACCTGCACGTTTAGCGGCTCAACGTCTTGCACGCCCTGTCGGCGCAGGAGGTAAGGCCTGGCCAGTAACGCGAAGGTCACCAGCGTCGATGCCGGATTGCCAGGCAGACCAATCACGGGTACGCCACGAAAATGCCCGAACGTCAGTGGTTTACCGGGTTTGATCGCAAGTTTCCACAGCGTTAATTCACCTTCTTCACGCAAGGCAATGCCCAAAAAGTCGGCCTCACCTACCGATACTCCGCCTGTCGAGAGAATCAGGTCGACATCCTTCAATTCCCCCAATCGGGCGCGAGTGGTTTCCAGATTATCCGGGAGAATGCCCGCATCAATGACTTCACAGCCCAAACGCTGCAACCAGCTGCAAAGCAATACCCGATTACTGTTATAGATCTGCCCCGGCCCCAACGCTTGTCCTGGCTCAATCAACTCGTCGCCAGTGGACAACACGGCTACGCGCACTTTTCGGATGACATCAAGCTCGGCACAGCCCAAGGAGGCCGCCAATCCTTGTTCGATTGGGCCCAAACGCGTGCCTGCCGACAGAATCAGCTCACCGACCGTGGTTTCCTGGCCTTGCGGACGGATGTTCTGGCCCGGAGTCATGACTTCGGTGAAGCGCACTCGCTCATCGGCCTGAACGTCGGCGTTTTCCTGCATTTCGACACAATCGGCGCCGGCGGGAACAGGTGCGCCCGTGAAGATTCGCGCACAGGTTCCAGGCTCCAGGGGAGCGGGAGCCTGGCCGGCAAAAATCTTCTGGCTGACGGTCAACGGTTCACCCGTCCAGTCCGCCATCCTCAGCGCATAACCGTCCATGGCACTGTTGGGCCAGGGCGGCAGGTCAAGCGTCGACAGTAAATCTTCAGCCAACACTCGACCCTGCGCCTGCGCCAACGGCAAGCGTTCACGCTCGAAAATTCTTGAGGCTTCAGCCATTTCAAGCAAGCGTGCCAATGCCGCTTCGACGGGCATCAGGCTGCCGGTCTTGCCCGGCTTACCCACGGGATTCACAAGGGGCGGCCTGCTTCAAATGCGTCACGAAATTGCACGGGCGATGCCGTGAATCCAGCTGTTCGCCAAGGATGCCATCCCACCCCGTGCGCACGGCATTGGTCGAGCCCGGCAAGCAGCAGACCAGCGTGCCATTGGCCAAACCGGCCAAAGCTCGGGACTGAACGGTCGAGGTGCCAATGTCGGCCACCGATATCTGACGGAACAGTTCACCGAAACCATCCACCTGCTTGTCCAGCAAGCAGCTCACTGCTTCCGGCGTACTGTCACGTCCGGTAAATCCGGTGCCGCCGGTAATCAGCACGACTTGCACGACATCGTCGGCAATCCAGTTGGCCACTTGCGCGCGAATTTTGTAGAGGTCATCTTTGAGCAATACACGGGCAGCAAGGTGATGGCCGGCAGCGGTCAATCGGTCGACAAAAACCTGGCCGGAAGTGTCGGTTTCCAGGGTGCGGGTATCACTGACAGTCAGTACGGCGATGTTCAGCGGTGCGAAAGGCACATCAGCCTTGGCTTTCATAGGCTCGTCCAGTTGTAGGAGAAACAGCCCGGTGTTATATCACAGCGCCCCCTTTTTGCGCCGCTCCCGTGGAGACCTGCCATGACCACCAATACACATTTGCCGCCCTGCTCCATTCTGCTTCTGGCAGGTGGCCGCGGCCAACGTATGGGTGGCCAGGACAAAGGGTTACTGGACTGGCACGGCGAGCCGCTGATTACCCACTTGCATGCCAAGACCCGCGGGATGACCGATGACCTGATCATCTCCTGCAACCGCAATCTGGAGAAGTACGCGCCCTACGCCGATCAGTTGGTCCATGACGATGAAAGGGATTTCCCCGGCCCTCTGGCGGGTATCCGTGCGGGTCTGAACGCGGCTCGCCATACTCATCTGCTGGTTATGCCCTGCGACGTGCCACGTGTAGATGCGGCGCTGCTCACCAGCATGCGCGAAACCGCCAACCTGCATCCGGACAAACCGCTGATGCTGCGTCATGGCGACCATTGGGAACCGTTGTTGTGCGTGATACCGGTGACGCTCAAGGCAGCGTTCGAAGAAGCCTGGAATCAAGGTGAACGCAGCCCGGGCCGACTGATGCGCAAGCTCGGTGCAACGGCGTTGCAATGCCCCGACAATGACCCTCGACTGGCCAACCTCAACACACCGGAACTGTTGAGCACCGACTACACTGTGTCAGACTGACACTATGTGAGGAACTTGCTCGTGCCGTTTACGTCTCAAGCTCGGTAACCAAAAGAATTCCCATTCGGAGACACACCCATGACACAACGGACCCTCGCCACTTTCATGCTTGCCCTCGGCCTTGCGACCCTTGCCGGTTGCGCATCGCCATCGGTGATCACCTTGAATGACGGTCGCGAAATCCAGGCCGTCGACGCGCCACAGTACGACGATGAAACTGGCTTCTACGAATTCGAACAGCTGGATGGCAAGCAAACACGCATCAACAAGGATCAGGTTCGTACCGTCAAGGAGCTGTAATCCAGGACGAGAGATCAGATACAGAAAAGCCCGCTAGTCGCGTAATGCTGTTCACTTAAGCGGAGCAGCCTTACGGTCCACCGGAAACCGGGTCTTTGAGATCTTCACCGTCCTTGGCCTCAAAGGCCTCGGACGGTGATCCAGAAACATCCCTCCTACACCCGCCCTTAGCTCTGCCAACCGCCTTCCCGTTGCTGAAATCGGATTTGCCGCAGCCATCACGATCAGTTGAACGGCGATGTATTGGCAGGCTGACTTGAAACGGATGCCTGCATAGAAAGATCCAGCGCTGAGGCTACCCATTCAACAGGAATGTTTGAGTGAAGGTACTTAGATCAGAGAAGTTGAAAAGGTCGCCGAGGTCGAGCAGGTCTTGTTGAACAGACATAAAAAATCCGATACCAGAAGTCTGGTCTCGGATTTTCTAGGAAGCCCCGCGTGAGCTCAAATGCTTAAGTGAACAGCATTACGGCACGGGGCCGGGTTTTTGCTACTCGATACCGAGTTAGTGGTGTTTGTTTTTATGCTTGTGCTTGTGCTTATGGCCACCACCGGAATGGGAACTGCCATGATCATCGTCGTCGTTGCCCAGGTTATTGCCGACGCCACCACCCGCTGCACCGCCAAGGCCCGCACCAATGGTCGAACCCGTTGAGCCGCCGAGGCTGTTACCAATTATCGAGCCGCCTGCCGCACCTAAGCCACCGCCAATGGCTGCTTCGTTGCGACTGCCCTTATTCGCCCCGACTGCGCTCCCTGCCGCACCGCCGACACCGGCGCCGATGGCTGCGCCCGTGCTGCCGCCCAATTGGCCGCCGACGACGTTACCCAATGCACCACCCAGACCGCCGCCTACAGCAGCGGTGCCGTCATTGGCTGCCATTGCTCCTTGAGCCATCAACAGTCCAGCCACAAACGCGGACAGTGCCAAACGTTTAGTCTTTTTGCCGTTGTTAACCGGTGTCATAGGACGCCTCATGTTCTTCTGGGGTATATGGGCTTCGAGCCTTTGTTTAAAGAATCGTTCATAAAAGAAAAGGTCCGGCATTTACCCATTCAACCGGAATGTTTGAGTGAAGGTACTTAGATCAGAGAAGTTGAAAAGGTCGCCGAGGTCGAGCAGGTCTTGTTGAACAGACATAAAAAATCCGATACCAGAGGTCTGGTCTCGGATTTTCTAGGGAAATTCTGAAGAAGACTTCCTGATTTTGGCAAAATACCAGGACTCCACCCGCCGAGTTTTCCGATGAAACAGATGACCTTCGCTGACGCCGAGTACGCAGGCAAGCGTAAGCAGACCCGCAAAGA
>NZ_FYDY01000043.1:0-36540 GCF_900187435.1 Pseudomonas sp. Irchel s3b5 | reverse complement strand
TCCCATCCCGAACTCAGCAGTGAAACGATGCATCGCCGATGGTAGTGTGGGGTTTCCCCATGTGAGAGTAGGTCATCGTCAAGATTAAATTCCGAAACCCCAATTGCGAAAGCAGTTGGGGTTTTGTTTTGGGCGTAGAAAAAGACGAGATCAATCAAGCACAAATTGCTCAGTTATTTTCGCCCCAGAACACTAGAATAGGTCCAACTTTTTCAGAGTCAGAGCACTTATGCCGGATTCGGTTGACGCCAAAGGGCTGTCAGAATTACCACTGGAAAATCTGGTCGCCTGTCATGAGTGCGACCTGCTAATGCGTAAGCCCGATCTTGCCCATGGCGAAAAAGCCCTGTGCCCGCGCTGTGGCTACGAGCTTTACGCCCATCGGCACAACGTCGTGCAGCGTAGTCTCGCGTTGGTATTTACCGCTCTGCTGTTGTACATCCCGGCGAACTTTTTACCCATCATGCAGCTCAATCTCCTCGGGCAATCGTCGAATGACACCGTCTGGAGTGGGGTTGTTGCGCTTTTTGATACGGGGATGCAAAGCGTTTCAGTGATTGTGTTCCTGTGCAGCATGGGCATCCCGCTGCTCAAGCTGCTGTGCCAATTGGTCGTATTGTTGAGTATCCGTTTCGATATCGGACGTAGCTACGGCTTGTTGCTCTATCGCATTTATCACCACATACGCGAATGGGGGATGCTTGAGGTTTACCTCATGGGCGTATTGGTTGCGATCGTAAAACTGGCAGATATGGCAGCAATCACCATAGGCCTGGGGTTGGCGTGCTTCATAGGTTTGTTGCTGGTTCAGGTCTGGCTGGAGGTCGTCATGTCGCCTCACCAGATCTGGCAAGCGTTATCAGGAGAGGATGCCCATGCGGGCGATTGATGCAGGCATTCTGATTTGCAAAGAATGTCATGAATTGAACAGGCAGGAAGCTGATACCGATGAGCAGGTCTGTACGCGCTGCGGAGCGTTGGTGCATGCCCGCACCCCCAACAGTCTGGTGCGGACCTGGGCTTTGCTGATCACCGCCGCCATTCTTTACATACCGGCCAATCTGTTGCCGATCATGACCATCAACTCTTTGGGCAAAGGTGCTCCCAGTACGATCATGGCGGGGGTAATCGATTTGGTGCACTACGGCATGGTCCCTATTGCCGCCGTGGTGTTTATCGCCAGTATTGTGGTGCCCACGTTCAAGCTGGTGGGGATCGCGTTGCTGCTGTTTTCCGTGCAGCGCCGCCAACCACTTTCAGCGCGTCAGCGCATCTGGATGTACCGCTTTATTGAATTCATCGGCCGCTGGTCGATGCTTGATATCTTTGTGATCGCCATCCTGGTGGCGGTCGTGAACTTCGGACGGCTTGCCAGTATCGAAGCCAATCTTGGCGCAGTCGCTTTCGCCAGTGTGGTGATTTTGACGATGCTTGCCGCGGTAACTTTTGATCCCCGACTGATTTGGGATAACACGGAGTCGGACGACGACCATGAGTGATTTGCCTGTAGCGAAAACCCGACCGGCCTCGAACTGGTCTGCCATCTGGGTATTGCCTTTGATTGCCTTGATCATTGGCGGCTGGCTCGGTTGGCGTGCCTATAACGAAACCGGCATCATGATTCAGGTGCGCTTTGAAAGTGGAGAGGGCATTCAGGCCAACAAGACTGAGGTTGTCTATAAAGGCATGTCGGTCGGTAAGGTCAAAAGTCTCAAGCTCGATGACGAGGGCAACTCGAAGGGTGTGATCGCCAGCGTCGAAATGAACAAGGATGTGGAACAGTATCTGCGTACTGGCACCCGTTTCTGGCTGATCAAACCGAGTGTGACCCTGGCCGGTATCACGGGTCTGGAAACGCTGGTTTCGGGTAACTATGTTGCGGTCAGTCCGGGAGAGGGCGAGTCGATCCGCAAGTTCAAGGCTCTGGCAGAGGAACCGCCGCTCTCTGATGCGCAGCCCGGCCTGCATCTGACCATCAAGGCTGATCGCCTGGGTTCGTTGAACCGTGGCAGCCCGGTGTTCTACAAGCAGATCAAGGTTGGGGAGATCAAGAGCTATATCCTTTCTGAAGACCAGAGCACCGTTGAGCTCAAGGTATTCATTGAGCCGACCTACGCCAAACTGGTGCGCAAACACACCCGTTTCTGGAACGCCAGTGGCGTCAGCATCGACGCCAGCCTGTCGGGCGTGAAGATACGCAGTGAATCCTTGGCCAGTATCGTCGCCGGTGGTATTGCGTTCGCAACGCCGGAGAACCGCAAGGACAGCCCGCCCACCGATCCGAGTCTGCCATTCAGACTCTTTGAAGACTTCGATGCGGCAGCGGCTGGTATTCGAATCAAGGTCAAGCTCACCGATTTCGACGGCCTGCAGGCCGGTCGTACGCCGGTGATGTACAAAGGCATCCAGGTTGGCAATCTCAAGGCGCTGAAGGTTGATCCTGATCTGTCCGGAGCTACCGCCGAATTGACGATGGATCCGTTGGCCGAAGATTACCTGGTGGACGGCACGCAATTCTGGGTGGTCAAACCGTCGATTTCCCTGGCGGGGATTACCGGCCTGGAAGCGCTGGTCAAAGGTAACTACATCGCTGTGCGTCCTGGTGACAAGGGCGCAGCTCCGCAACGTGAATTCGTCGCGCGGCCCAAGGCGCCGCCACTGGATCTGCGCGCACCTGGCTTGCACCTCGTGTTGTTCACCGAAAACCTCGGCTCGCTGGAAGTCGGTAGCCCGGTTCTCTACAAGCAGGTCAAGGTCGGTTCGGTCCAGAGCTACCAGTTCTCGAGAACCAAAAAGCAGCTGATTATTGGTGTGCACATCGAGAAGGAATACGAGGAACTGGTCAACGGCTCGACACGCTTCTGGAATGCCAGCGGTATTACGCTCAAGGGCGGGCTGAATGGGGTTGAGGTTAAAAGTGAGTCGCTACAGAGTCTGATGGCTGGCGGTATCGCTTTCGAGACGCCGGAAGCCAAGGCGCCATTGCAGAAACGTATTCCTCGTTTCCGTCTATTCCCCAATCATGAAGACGCCACACAGAAGGGGGAGGTCGTCACGATCAAAGTGGAACGCGCTGATGGTTTGCGTACCGGCACGCCGATTCGCTTCAAAGGCCTGGATGTCGGCAAGATTGAAGATGTCGACCTGAGTGATGATTTGCAGTCAGTGCTGCTGACCGCTCGTATCACTGAAGTGCCGGAGCGCATCGCTCGGGTTGGTAGTCAGTTCTGGGTGGTCAAGCCTGAACTGGGACTGATCAAGACGTCCAACCTAGAAACACTGGTGACCGGGCAATACATTGAAGTACAGCCTGCTGCCAAGAATTTTGGACCGCAGAAGACCTTCGTGGCACTGCCCACTCCACCTGAAACTGCCAAACAGGAAGCCGGTTTGAGCCTGGTGTTGAGCGCCCCGCGCCGTGGATCCCTCAAGGCCGGTGTGCCGGTCACCTACCGTGAAATCACTGTAGGCAAAGTGGTCGGATATGAGTTGGGCCAAACCGCTGATCGTGTGTTGATCCGTATCCTGATCGAACCGAAGTACGCGCCGTTGGTACGCACGGGTACGCGCTTCTGGAACACCAGTGGCTTTGACTTCGATGTCGGCCTGTTCAGAGGCGCTACGGTGCGCACTGAATCCCTGGAAACGATCATTCAGGGCGGTGTTGCCTTTGCCACGCCAGACGGCGAGAACATGGGCAATCAGGCACTGCCCGAGCAAACGTTCGCGCTGTTTGACAAGTTCGAAGACGAATGGCTGACCTGGGCGCCGAAGATCAGCCTGGGTAAATGACAGGAAATGGATAGGGCGTCTGTAATGACGCCATCTCGAGCAAGCTCGCTCCCACAAGATCCAGTGGTGTTTGTTTCACCGCAAATCCTGTAGGAGCGAGCTTGCTCGCGATAGGGCCTTAAAGGTCACCGATACCGTTAAAAGATACCCATGAAAAAGGCCGCGATCCAAAATGGATCGCGGCCTTTTTACTGCCTTCGATTCAAGCCTCAGACTGCATCCAGCTCCGGTTCATTCGCTTGCTCATTGACCGTTGCCTTCACTTGATCGTGACGACGAATGTACTTCCAGTCTGCCTCATCGATGTAGATGCCGGCCGGGCCGCTACCGCCTTCCAGGTCGATGGCGACACTGGCACAGACTTGCGGCTTCACGCTCGCCAGGATCGGCACGAAGCCCAGTTGCAGGCTGGTTTCCAGCAGGGCGGCCTGGTTCTTCTCGTCGATGTCTGCCGCCTCATCGAGGTAGTACGGCAGACGCACGCGGCCGGCGAGGTCACGGTCCATCAAGTGCAGCAACAAGTACATGTTGGTCAGCGCCTTGATGGTCATCGTGGTGCCGTTGGACGCGGCGCCGTCGATGTCGGTGTGGATCACCGGCTGACCGTTGACCTTGGTGATTTCGAACGCCAGTTCAAACAGATCCTTGAGACCGAGCTGGTTGTGATTCGCCGCCACCAGGCGCGCCAGGTATTCCTTGGCCTCTTCGTTCTTGTTGTCCTGCTCGGCGCTTTGGCTGAGGTCGAAGACGGACAGGGTTTCACCTTCTTCGTACTGACCGGCACTGTGGATGATCTGGTCGATGTGCTTGAGCGCTTCCTTGTTCGGCGCGAGGACGATGCGGAAGCTTTGCAGGTTGGACACCTGACGCTTGTTGATCTCGCGGTTGAACAGCGCCAGTTGGTGCTCAAGGCTGTCGTAGTCGCTGCGGATGTTGCGCAGGGTCCGGGCGATGTCCGTCACGGCGGCACGGCGTGCCTTGCCGAGGGTCAGGGCTTCGTCGGTGCGGTGCGCGTAAGCGTTGATCAACAGAGACAGACGGCGCTCCATGTCGTCTTCGCTGTCGAACTTGGCCACGCCCTTGAGGCGCACCTGAGCGTACAGCGCTTCGATCTGGCCGTCGGCGCGCAGCAGGCCTTGCCAGCTGTCCTGATAGTCGTTGAGCAACGGCAGCAGGTTGTCCATCGAATCGTCGATCGGGTCCATGAACGGCGTGCCGAACGGCAGGTCCGCCGGCAACAGCTGACGGCGACGCAGGGCGTCGTCGAGGGTGCGTTGCTTGGCTTCCATGTCGCCGATCTGCCGGCCGACCAATTGCAGCTTGGCCGACAGTTGCTGGACGCGTTCGGTGAAGGCGTCACTGGAACGCTTCAGTTCGTCCTGCGCGGCTTCCATTTGCGCCAGTTGTTCGAGCTTGTCACCTTCCTCGGCGCTCAGTGTTTGCGCGCGACGGAAGTCTTCCAACGCCTTCTGCGCATCCAGCACTTGCTGGTACAGCGCTTCGGTCTGGGTCTTGCTCGCAGCGCGGTCGGCGGCGACGGCTTGCTGGGTCTTGAGTTGCTTGAGTTCTTTGTCCAGACGCTCTTTCTGATCGCGCAGTGCGGCACGGTCCGCCAGGGCTTGCAAGGCTGGCGGTTCGATGTTCGAGATGTCGATGGACAGCCCCGGTACTTCGAAACGCTCACCTTTGAAGCCGTCGAGGATCAGTTCGACGGACTTCACCCAGTCGCCGTTCTCGTCGAGGGTGATGCCGTGTTCGCCCAATGGCAGGCTGAACAGCGCGCTGTTGAACAGGCGCATCAGGCGCTCGACGTCTTGCTGCGAGAACTCTTCACGCAGACGGGCGTAGCTGTTGTTGTCGGCGTGATCGAGTTGCTGTTTGACCGACTTCAAGCGCTTTTCCAGGTCGCGCAGACGCTCTTCGAGGTCTTCGGCGCTGAACTGACGGGACTGCGCCAATGCACCGGCCAGTTCGTCGTGAGCGTCCTTGGCGGCCAGCAGTTGCTGTTCCAGCACCTTGACGTCATCGACCAGGGCAAAGCGATGCTTGAGCACCGACAGTTCGCCGAGCCAGCGCTGGATGCCGGTGATTTCCCGTTCCAGGCGCATCAGCTCCTGAGTGCCGCCGCGCTGATCGTTTTGCAGGGCGTCCTGCTCGTTGCGGTAGTGTTCGGACTGAATGGTCAGTTCTTCCTTGCGCGCACTGGCGTAGTCCGACCAGGTGCCGAGCAAGGAGTCGAGCAGGGGAGAGATCCGGTGCAATTTGCCGCGCAGAATGTCGCGTTGCTTGACGCCGTTGGCCAGTGCTTCGACCAATGGGCCGGCAGCAACCAGCGAGTTGTAGTCCTGCTCCATGCGTCGTACATCGCGGAAGGCTTCTTCGCACGCGGCAATGTAATCGACGCTACCGGAGCGCAGGCTGTGCTCGAAGGCATCGAGGAACAATTGCTTAAGCTTGGCCGCAGTGATTTCGCGCATGTGCAGCAGGTTGATGAACAGCGCGCGGAAAGTCTTCAGGCTTTGCTCGCTGGTGGAGCGCAGCGGAATCAGCGTCAGGTCCAGCGGGATCGACGTGTGTCCGCCGACCAGCAAACGGCGCAGTTCGTCCGGCTTGAGTTCGTAGGCTTTCAGGCCTTCGCGCTCAAGGTTGGTGAACAGTTCTTTCTGACGCAGGCAGGTATCGTTCTTTTGGTAGTGAGCCAAATCGAGTTTGCCGGCGTAAGCGAAGAACTGGTGACCGAAACCACCACCCGGGCCGCGCCCGACCACGCCGATCACGTGCGGGCCGTGGGGCAGGTTCACTTCAACGAGGATGTAGCTGGTGTCCGAGGCGAAGTAGAAGCGCCGGGACTGTTCCAGGCTGTACTTGCCGAAACTCATGTCCGACATGCGCGCCAGGATCGGGAACTGCAAGGCGTTGATCGAGGCGGATTTGCCGAGGTTGTTCGCACCGTATACCGACAGCGGTTCTTCCAGCGGGAACAGACCAAGGCTGTAACCGGCGGTGTTCAGAAGGGCAAAGCGGCGGATGCCGTAACGTTCCTTGCTCATGCGTCGAGCTCCTGTTCTTCGGCGATGGCCCGGGCCAGCGCGTCTTCTTCGCTTTCACCTTCGAATTCACTGAGGTCGAGCGGATCGTCGGTCTGCAGCAGTTTTTCGTCGCTGTCTTCATCGATCAGCACCGGCACCGGCAGCGGCAATACGCTGTGCAGGCTGGCCGCCAGATCTCGGTCCTGTTGAACCGACAGGCACACATCGAGGAAACGGTGCATGGGCGGCAGGAAACGGTAGATGCCGTTTTCTTCGCCCGCGAAGCCGAGTTGGGTCATGCGGCGCATGATTTTTTCTTCGAGTTCTTCGACGGTCTGCACTTCAGCCTGGATGAACAGGTCGCGATACTTATCCAGCAACGACGGCAATTCATCGCGGCCGAGGCTGCCACCGTCGAGCACTGTGATCGGGTCACGGCCCTGGTCGGCCAGGTGTTCGACGAGGATGAATGTGAACAGGGCCAGACGCTGGGCGGTCTTGTTCACCGCAGCGGCGGCGAGGTCCGGCACGAAGTAGTAGAAACCGCGGGTATCGCAGACCAGTTCAAAGCCCAGGGCCTTGAACAGCGTGCGGTATTGGTCCTGAAAGTTCGACAACTGTGCGTACAGCTCCGGATCGCGGCGGCTGACGTGATAACCCTTGAACAGCTCGCGAAAAATCGGTGCCAGATGGGACAGTTCGGATAGATCAAGATGCATAGGGAGTGCTCGCAGAATCCTCGACGGCGGTGTCGCCAGCCGAGAGCAGGGCGAAGGAGCGCAGGCTGACCTGGTGCTCGTGTGTGAAGTAGTCGCGACGTTCCAGGCGCTCGCGCTTGAAGCGTTTTTCCCGGGACAGGCGAGAGAACCAGTACAGCAATTCGTCGGTGGCGCCGTCCGGTTCCTGCTCCAGCAGCCAGGTCATCAGGTCCGGCATCGGCAGGGCATCTTCGCAGCGTTCGAGCATTTCCCGAACCGTGCGCGGTGCGCGGGGCGCTTCGCCTTTCTGGGTCTTGTGGGCCTTTGGGAAACGCGCCGGTTTCGGTTCGAAACGGGCCAGGGCGTAAACGTAGGCTTCGACCTGACTGGCGCTGCCGAGGAAAGTGCTCTGCGGGCGCGTGAACATCGGCATGGCCGCATGCGGTACGGCGTCGATACCTTTGCGCCGGATCATCGACAGGGCCAGTGCGGCGCCACGGGTCACGGCGTTGTGGCGACGCGCTTCTTCACGCAGCGGCAGCAGCAATTCGCGGGCATGACGCAGGGTCAACTGGGCGCTGGTCTGCATTTCGAGGATGCGCGCGTGGGTGCGCAGCAGCATGTCATCGTCGACCAGGTGGCCCAGACGTTGCTGCTCGCTGAGCATCTTCAGCAGCACGGTTTCGACCTTGCGCACGCCTTGTTCGAAGGCGCCGTCGGCGTTCACCAGATCAATCATCGGCTCGACGTATTCGTCCCAGGTCGCCAGGACTTCAGCGTAACGCTGGCGCAAGGGAATCTGCCGGTCGCTGGTTTTCGCCCTTTCGGCCACGGCCACCAGCGCCTGTTCGTCGTTATCGAGTTTTTTCAGTACATCGCGCACCCGCATGTCGAGCAGGCGCAACTGGCGCGCCAGGTCGTTGCCATCGCGGATATCGAAGGCGTCCTGGATGTAACCGGCCAGACGCTCGAGGTGGCGCAAATAGGCCTCGATCTCCAGGCACAGGCCCAAACGGTGTTCACGGCGCAGGTAGGCGAGGAAATCGTGAATCTGCGCATTGAGCTCGAACCGGTTCGGGCTTTTCGCCACGGGAACCAGGATATCGAGGCGAATCCACACGTCCAGCAGGCTGGTGATGTCCTGCGGCGTACTGTCGAGTTGCTGGGCGGCCAACTGTGAACGCAATTCGTTGAGGCTCAGTGTGCCTTGGTCGAAGTGCTCGCACAGTGGCTCCAGAAGTGCCCAGTGTTCAGCGAGGGCGCGCAAGACGCGCTTGGGTTCGATCATCGGAATGGCCGGCTGGTTGGCGATTAAAAGCCGCGATTGTACTGCATTGGGCGCGATGCGATTCACTCTCGGGACAAGCTGTCGCTTTTTGTATCGGTAAAGTCTATCGATCAACAGCGGGCGATCTTGTGCGAACGGCGGTAGAATCAGCGCACTATTAGTTATCCACAAGTGGCCGACCTTTGCTTATCGAGTCCCGCCGTCGCGCTTATTTGAACGCCATGCAGGTGGTCAACTGGCTGCCGCGCACCGAATTGCCCTTTGCCGCGCCGTCGCGGCCCGAGCTGCTGGAGATCGCCGAGCCGCTTGTCGTCGCGTCTGTTGCGCCGGCTCCGGTGGCTGAAACGCCCGTGGCGCCTGCGGTCAAGCCGACCGAGCGGGTGAAGATCGAGGTGCCGCGGCCATCGGCGGCGAGCACGCGCATCGGGGCCAAACCGGTGGAAGAGGCTGAAGCGGCGCCGGTCGTGGCCAAGACGCCGGTCGTGCCGCCACCGCGCTTCGCGCTGCAATTGCTGCGGGCCGGGCGTTGCCTGCTGCTGGTCGAGTTACCCACAGGCGAAACGTTCCAGACCCGTGATCCCGCGTATTTGCTGCTCAAAGACATGCTGCGCGCCGCCGGTCTGCCGGACAGCCCGCAGATCGTCGGCGAGCCGATACGCTGGCCATTGCTGGTGCGCGGAACGATGGATCAGGGACCGGAAGCGGCCCGTGACTTTGTGCAGGGTTTTCTCTCGGTGCGGATGGAAGAGGCGCCGTGCGTCTGTTTATGGCTGATCGGCCTGCCCGCTGTACGTTTTGCCGGCGAAACCAATGCCGAGTCGTTCAACCGCGAACTCCAGGTCGAAGGCCTGGGGTCGGTCTGGGCCCTGCCGGGCCTGGAGTTATTAATGGAAGAGCCACAGCGTAAAGCTGATGTCTGGCAAGCCATGCGTCGGCTGATGGCGCGCTGGAAAGAATCGAATGAGTGACGCTGTATCGTTCCGCCCGATGACCGAGGCGGACATGGAAACCGTACTGAAGATCGAATACGCGGCTTACAGCCATCCCTGGACCCGCGGGATTTTTCTCGATGGCCTGGGCAAATATCAGATCTGGTTGATGTATGAGGGCCAGCAGCAGGTGGGCCACGGTGTGGTGCAGATCATCCTTGATGAGGCGCATCTGCTGAACATCACCGTCAAACCGGAAAACCAGGGCCGTGGCCTGGGCCTGACGTTGCTGGAACATCTGATGTCGATTGCCTACAAGGCCGACGCCCGAGAGTGCTTTCTGGAAGTGCGCGACAGCAATACCGCGGCGTTCAGGCTTTATGAACGGTATGGCTTCAACGAAATCGGCCGTCGCCGGGATTACTACCCGGCGGTGGGCGGGCGCGAAGATGCGGTGGTCATGGCCTGTACTTTGGTGGATTGAATCACCATTGTGGCGAGGGAGCTTGCTCCCGCTGGGCCGCGAAGCGGTCCCCTGTGAGGTTTAGGCAATATTTCTCGCGACTGCTTCGCAGCCGAACGGGAGCAAGCTCCCTCGCCACAAAAAATCAGCGCTTGCCATCCATCGGATCGCGCCGCGCCAGCTCCGCTTCATCCAGGCCATTGCCGCCGCCGATGTCGTCTTCATCGACAATGCTCAGGTCCCAATCCGCGCGATTGTCCTCGCCAGCCTCATGGCCATCTCGCGCACCGTCTTCACGGATCAGCGTTTCCGGGCTCATGTCATCGTCAGTAGGCTCATGATCATCGGTCGAGGCGCCGGTCATGCCCGCTTCACGCAAGCGCTGGCGCGGCATCAGCTGCTCGCGCTCTTTTTCGGGCAGTTCGTCACCGATTTTTGCACTGGGTTCTTCCTCATCGAAATCCAGTTCATGCACCGAGCCCATGCGGTCTTCGTTATCATCAATGGGTTGCGGTTGCGCCGCATCGTATGGACGTCGTGAATCAGTCATGGCAATTCCTCATACTGTGGGCCTTACTAGGGTGGACCTGTCGGGCTCATGAGAATTCCACCGGCATGGAGCGCCACCTCGCATCAGGGTTTCTGCAATACGCGCGTGACCTCGACGGGCGGTCGACTGTCAAAGCAGCGCATCATTCACGAGGCTTCATTGCATGAACGAATTACAAGATCTGATTGATAACAACGAGCGTTGGGCCGCTGCGATCAAGGAGGAAGATCCTGACTTCTTCGCCAAACTGGCTCGTCAGCAGACCCCGGAATTCCTGTGGATCGGTTGTTCCGATGCCCGCGTGCCGGCGAACGAAATTGTGGGCATGCTGCCCGGTGACCTGTTCGTGCACCGCAACGTGGCGAACGTGGTGTTGCACACCGACCTGAACTGCCTGTCGGTGATCCAGTACGCAGTCGACGTGCTCAAGGTCAAACACATCCTCGTCACCGGCCACTATGGCTGCGGCGGCGTGCGTGCCTCGATGCAGGATCGTCAGTTGGGCCTGATCGACGGCTGGCTGCGCTCGATCCGCGATCTGTATTACGAAAAACGCGAAGAACTGGCCAAGTACGCGACCGAAGAGGAACGTGTCGACCGCCTCTGCGAGCTCAACGTGATCCAGCAAGTGGCCAACGTCGGCCACACCAGCATCGTGCAGAACGCCTGGCACCGTGGGCAGAGCCTGTCGATCCACGGTTGCATCTACGGCATCAAGGACGGTCGCTGGAAAAGCCTGAACGCCACCATCAGCGGCTTCGAGCAACTGCCGCCGCAGTACCGCCTGCGTCCGGTTGATGCGCAGTAAAGCCTTTCTGTGGGCGTTAGCTGAGTCAAAACTGGTGTGAAAAAAAGGGGCCGATAGCGATATCGGCCCCTTTTTTGATGTTAAGGCATCACCGGCGGTGTGTACGCCAGCGTTGTTCCCAGTGCCCACAACAGAAACAGCACCAGCGGCGTGTGCACCAGCAGTTGCACGAACGAGAAACCGATCAGGTCCCGCGCCTTCAACCCCAGCACACCCAGCAGCGGCAGCATGTAGAACGGGTTGATCAGGTTCGGCAGGGCTTCGGCAGCGTTATAGATCTGCACGGCCCAGCCCAGGTGATAGTTCAGGTCGTTGGCGACTTGCATCACGTAGGGGGCTTCGATGATCCACTTGCCGCCGCCGGACGGGATGAAGAAACCGAGGATCGCCGAATACACGCCCATCAGCAGCGCATAAGTGTCGTGGGACGCGATGCTGACGAAAAAGGTTGAGATGTGATGGGCCAGGGTCTGGGCATCGACGCCTTTGACCGTGGTCATCAACGCGGCAATCGAGCCATACAGCGGGAACTGGATCAGCACGCCGGTGGTGGTCGGCACCGCACGGGACACCGCGTCGAGGAAGCTGCGCGGGCGCCAGTGCAGCAAGGCACCGAGCATGATGAACAGGAAGTTATAGGTGTTCAGCCCGGAAATCGCAGTGATCGTCGGTTTGGTCGAAAATTCGTGGAACAGCCAACCGCCCGCCAGCAGCACCAGCACAATGGTCAACAACGGACTGTATTCCAGCCATTCGCCGGGACGGGTGCGTGGTTGCAGGGGCGGCAGGTTGAAGCTCGGGTCGACGCCGCAGGCCTTGGCGTCCCGGGCCGTGTTCGGACCCGGTGCGGTGGCGTAGGCGATGATCAGCGAGATGACGATCAGCGCCAGCAGCATCACGCCCGATTGCCACAGGAAGATTGTTTGCGTGAAAGGAATCACCCCGGTGATCGACAGGATCGAGGGCGGCAGGCTGGCCGGGTTGGCCTGCAATTGCGCAGCGGACGACGACAGGCCCAATGCCCATACCGCGCCAAGGCCCAGATAGGCCGCGGCACCTGCGGCACGATAGTCCATTTTCAGGTCGGTACGGCGGGCGAGGGCGCGTACCAGCAAGCCGCCGAACACCAGCGACAAGCCCCAGTTCAGCAGCGATGCGACCATGGAAATCAGCGCGACCCAAGCCACGGCGGAACGGCCGTTTTTCGGGATCTTCGCCAGGCGGTCGATCAACTTCACCGCCGGTGGTGAACTGGCGACGACGTAGCCGCCAATCACCACGAAGGCCATTTGCATGGTGAACGGGATCAGGCTCCAGAAACCATCGCCGAACGCCATCGCGGCATCGGTGGGTTTGGCGCCCATGGCCAAGGTGGCGAGGGCGACAATAATCACTGCCAGCGCCGCAAACACCCAGGAATCAGGGAACCAGCGTTCGGCGAAACTTGAACAGCGCAGGGCAAAACGGGCAGAGCGGGTATCTTCGATATCAGCGGCCACGGGGGTACCTCGGATTTTTTATGTTTGTTGTGGTCATGCGGGCCGCACCGGCCCGTCCCGACAGACGGCAACATTAATTCACACCGACAATTTTTGCGGGGCTGATTTGCGGCTATGCGACTTTGGTCTAACGGGTTGTCCGTCGGCGCGTTTGCGTAGACCATGAGCGCCTTGGTTTTTGCCTGCCAGAGTTCTTTTTCATGACTGCCAACACCGATTCGCGCCCGGCGCCGTTCAGCCGCTCGGACTACAAGACCCTGGGGCTTGCGGCCCTTGGCGGGGCGCTGGAAATCTACGACTTCATCATTTTCGTGTTTTTCGCGCTGACATTGAGCCAGCTGTTCTTCCCACCGGAAATGCCCGAATGGCTGCGGTTGCTGCAGAGTTTCGGGATCTTCGTCACCGGTTACCTGGCGCGGCCGCTGGGCGGAATCCTGATGGCGCATTTCGCCGATCGACTGGGACGCAAGAAGGTCTTCAGCCTGAGCATCCTGATGATGGCGCTGCCGTGTCTGCTGATCGGGATCATGCCGACCTACGCCCAGATCGGCTATTTCGCACCGTTGCTGCTGTTGGTGCTGCGCGTGCTTCAGGGGGCGGCGGTGGGCGGCGAAGTGCCGAGTGCCTGGGTGTTTGTCGCCGAGCATGCGCCGGTGGGTCATCGCGGTTATGCCCTGGGCTTTTTGCAGGCGGGGCTGACGTTTGGTTACTTGATCGGTGCGTTGACCGCGACTTTTCTGGCGCAGGCGTTCACACCGGCGGAAATTCTCGATTACGCCTGGCGCTACCCGTTCCTGTTGGGTGGTGTGTTCGGCGTGATTGGCGTCTGGTTGCGCCGCTGGCTCAACGAAACGCCAGTGTTCATGGCCATGCAGGCGCAGCGCGAAACCGCGGCCGAGCTGCCGTTGCGCACAGTTCTGCGTGAGCATCGCCTGGCCATGCTGCCGGCCATGATCCTCACCTGTGTGCTGACTTCGGCGGTGGTGGTGTTTGTGGTCATCACCCCGACCATGATGCAGAAAGCCTTTGGCATGACGGCCAGTCTTACCTTCGGCCTGAGTGCGTTGGGCATCGTTTTTCTGAACATTGGCTGCGTATTCGCCGGGTTGCTGGTCGACCGAATCGGCGCCTGGCGCACGGTGATGCTCTATAGCCTGTTGCTGCCGCTGGGGATTGGCGTGCTTTACGGTTGTCTGATCACGGGCGGTGACTGGATCGGTCTCGCCTACGTGATTGCGGGTCTTTGCTGTGGCGTGGTGGGCGCGGTGCCGTCGGTAATGGTCAACCTGTTTCCGGCGCGAGTTCGTGTGTCAGGCATTTCCTTCACCTACAACATTGCCTACGCCGCCTGGGCGAGTGTCACACCGTTGCTGCTGATCGGTCTGATGCCGTGGAGCCCATGGGTCTGTGTGATGTTCAGTGCGGTGATGGGGGCGGTGGGCGTGAGTAGCGCAGCGTATTTCGGTGCGCGCATGCCCAGCCTCGGGCGTTGCGCGGCGACCGAGGTTGCCTGAGTGGCGGGATTGCAGAAGGTGATGGATTTTATTTTTGTAGGACAAAGCTGACGCGCTCTTCAGAAAAGATCTACAAGGCCGATGGCTAGGTTGCATGTCGCTTTCTACCCTGTCCATCGGTGCTTTCCCATGTTCAATAAACGCTTGAAGCAGGAGCTGTCGGCTCTTCGTGAAGAACTCTCCAGCCTTCAGCAAGTGAAGGAAAGTCTGGAAAGCGAAATGCTGGTGCTGACCCTCGACAGTGAGGGGCGGGTCAAGTCGGTCAATCAGAACTTCCTCGATGAGATGCATTACAAGAGCAACGACTTGATCGGCCGGCACATTGACGACCTGGTTCCCGATCATTTGAAACACGACGAATTCCAGCTGCGCTTCAAGAATGCATTGATCCGTGGCGAGCACTTTGCCGGCACCGTGCGCCTGTTGCGCGGCACTGGGAAGGAAGCCTGGCTGCGTTCGATCTTCCAGCCGGTGCGCTGCGCGAGCGGGCGGATCAAACACTTCTCGATTTATTCCAGCGACCTGACGCGCACCATCGAATCCTCCCGCGAACACGAGAACCTGATCGGTGCATTGGTCCGGTCCACCGCGGTGATCGAGTTCGACCTCAATGGCAACGTGCTGACGGCCAATGACCGTTTTCTGTCGGGTATGGGTTACAGCCTGGCGCAGATCAAAGGCAAACATCACCGCACCTTTTGCTTGCCAGAAGAGTACAACAGCCCCAATTACCAGAATTTCTGGCGTCGCCTGAACGCGGGCGAATTCGTGGCGGATCGTTTCAAACGGATCGACAGTCATGGTCGTATGGTCTGGCTGGAGGCTTCCTACAACCCGGTGGTTGATGCCAACAACAAACTGTACAAAGTAGTGAAGTTCGCCACGGTCATCACCGATCAGGTCAATCAGGAACACGCCATCGCCGAAGCCGCCAACATTGCCTACAGCACGTCCCAGCAAACCGACCAGAGTGCCCAGCGCGGCAATGCCGTGGTCACCCAGGCAGTCGATGTGATGCGTGACCTGGCCAGGCACATGCAAACCGCTGGCGATGGTATCGAGGCGTTGAACGAGCAATCGCTGGTGATCGGCACCATCGTCAAGACCATCAGCGGCATCGCTGAACAGACCAACTTGCTGGCGCTCAATGCGGCCATCGAAGCGGCCCGCGCGGGTGAACAAGGTCGGGGTTTTGCCGTGGTGGCAGATGAGGTCCGGCAATTGGCGTCACGCACCAGCCAGGCCACCGACGAAATCGTCCTCGTGGTGCGTCAGAACCAGGACATGGCGCGCAATGCCGTGGCCCTGATGACTGACGGCAAGCTTCAGGCCGAGCAGGGGCTGGCGCTGGCGGCGGAAGCGGGGACGGTGATTGTCGAGATCCAGGACGGCGCACAGAAAGTGGTCAACGCGGTGGGACAGTTTGCCAATCAGTTGGCGACCATTTGACGGGTTTGATCAGGCTTTGAGCTGGTATTCCGAACAGTTCGTGAAGCTTCCAGATCATCGGCAACGTTAATGCGCGTTTGCCATTCAGTACTTTGTAGACACGGTTTGTACGGCCGATAGCTGGCGCAAGGTCAGCAGCAGACAGGCCGGATTGCTCCATGCGGAATTTGATTGCATCAATTGGATTCGGCAAGTCGACTGGAAACTGTTTTACCTCGTAGGTCTCGATAAGCGTGATCATGCGCGAGAGTGCTCAAGTGGATCTGCTCTCCAAAAAAAGGGCCTACCAACCGGTAAGCCCTTTCTCATCCCTGCGTACGGTTCAATCCCCCAGCGCCTGCCCTTCACGCCGTGGATCCGCGCCACCTTCCAGTGATGCCTTCCCTTGCGCATCCTTCACGCGAACAATCGCCTGGGTGCCGCTGGTCATGTCGATTTCATTCACCGTGTGCCCTTTGTCCTTCAACGCTTGAATCAGCGCCGGGCTGAATTGGCCGCGTTCGAGTTCGGTGGGGCCGTTGCGGCTGCCGAAGTTGGGCAGGTTGATGGCGGCTTGTGCATCGAGGTTCCAGTCGAGCAGGCCGATGGTGGATTTGGCGACGTATTCGATGATTTGCGAACCACCGGGAGAACCGACGGTGGCAAGGAATTCGCCGCTCTGGCGGTCGAAGATCAGGGTCGGAGCCATGGAGGAGCGTGGGCGTTTGCCGGGTTCGACGCGATTGGCGACTTTCTGCCCGTTCTCTTCAGGGATGAACGAGAAGTCGGTCATTTCGTTGTTGAGCAGAAAACCCTGAACCATCACGTGTGAGCCGAACGCGGACTCGATGGTGGTGGTCATGGACACAGCGCCGCCGGCGTCATCGACCGCCACCACTTGCGAGGTGGAGATGCGCAACGGCGAACGGTCTGGCGCGTAGGCAACCTGAATGCCCGGTGGCGTGCCGGGTTTGGCGGTGCCCATGCTGCGATCGCCGATCAGGGCGGCGCGGCTGGCAAGGTAAGCCGGATCGACCAGGCCTTTGACCGGGACGGGCACGAAGTCGCTATCGGCCAGGTATTGTGCGCGGTCGGCGTAGGCCAGACGCTCGGCTTCGGCGATCAGGTGCACGGCTTGCGGGGTTGGCTCGATACCGGCCGGGAAATCGGTTTTAACCGGTTTCATCGGCGCCAGGGCCAAACGTTGATCGCGAGTTTCCAGGGCTTGCAGCGTGCCTAAAATTTGCGCCACGGCAATGCCGCCCGACGACGGCGGCGGCATGCCGCAAACCTGCCAGCGTTTGTAGTCGGTACACAGCGGCGCGCGTTCCTTGGCCTGATAGCCACTGAGATCGCTCAGGGTCAGACTTCCCGGGTTGCTGTGGCCTTGAACCTTGGCCACGATCTCTTGGGCGACAGGGCCTTTGTACAGGGCATCGGGACCTTCATGGGCAATGCGTTTGAACACCGCGGCCAGGGCCGGATTCTTCAGCAGGGTGCCAGCGGCTTTCGGGCTGCCATCGGCGTTGAGAAAGTAGGCCATCATCTCCGGTGAGCGCTGCATGGACGAGTCCGCAGCAATCAACTGATGCAGGCGTGGCGAAATGGCGAAGCCGTGTTCGGCGAGTTTTATCGCCGATTCAAACAACTGAGTCCAAGGCAGGCGACCGTGTTTTTGATGGGCCAGCTCCAGGGCTCGCAAGACACCCGGCGTCCCCACGGAACGACCGCCAATCTGCGCTTGGGTAAATCCCATCGGTTTCCCGTCCGCTTGCAGGAACAGCTTCTCGGTGGCACCGGCCGGCGCGGTTTCGCGGCCGTCGTAGGTGCGCACGGATTTGCCATCCCAGAGCACGATCAATGCGCCACCACCAATGCCCGACGATTGCGGTTCGACCAGCGTCAACACGGCTTGCATCGCAATCGCCGCGTCGATGGCCGAGCCGCCCCGACGCAACATCTCGCGCCCGGCTTCAGCGGCCAGCGGGTTGGCGGCGGCCGCCATGTATTTTTCGGCATGCCGGGTGCGCAGGTCGGTGCGATAGCCCGAGGCGCTTTCGGGGGCGACGGGCAGCGTCGGTGCCGAAGCGTTGTGACACGCAGCCAGGGTTAAAGCACTGGCGACCAGCGCGAGGGCTGACAGGTGAAAGCGGTTCAAATGAAAGGCTGAGAACACGCGAAAATACTCCGTCCGTTGGATACAAGATCAATGGACTTTAAAGGCCGGCCGGGAGTGACGCAAACCGGTTCCTGTGCTGAAGTACTTTTGTCCTTCATGAGCGGTGGGATTTTCTGTAGGGTCGTTTGCACCAGGCAGCCAGAAGATCAACAAGAGGCAGACATGCAGACCGAGTTCCCAACCCAGCCCAGCTATCGCACCCAGCGCGAACAGTTTCTCGCGGCTGCGACCGATGCTGGCGCGACGCTGACCGAGTATCCCCATCCGCTCCAGGGGCCGTTCGGCGAATCCTTGAGCACCGATGTCGCGGTGCTGGGAGATCCAGCGGCCAAGCGGCTGCTCATCGCGTTGAGCGGTACCCACGGGGTCGAAGGTTTCTACGGTTCGGGCTGTCAGACCAAATGGTTGCAGGAGCTGGGCAAGCGTTCCTTACCGACGGATGTCGCCGTGGTGATGATCCATGCGATCAACCCTTGGGGCATGGCGTGGCTGCGTCGGGTCAACGAAGACAACATCGACCTCAATCGCAATCACCTGAACTTTCAGTGCCCGCTGCCGGACAACCAGGCCTACAACACGCTGCATGAAATCTACGCCTGCGCGCAATTGCACGGCCCCGAGCGTGAGCGTGTCGATGCCTTGCTTGACGAGCAAATCCAGCAACATGGCTGGGCGGCGGTGATGTCGATTGTCGAGGGCGGGCAGCATGCTCATTCCGATGGCCTGTTCTACGGCGGGCTGGCGCCGAGCTGGTCGAACCGCACGCTGCACCAGATCATGCAAAAGCACATGGCCCACGCTGAGGCCGCGATGTGTTTCGACTTGCACACGGGCGCGGGTGAGTACGGTCATCCGATGTTGCTGACCATCACTGAGTCCACGTATCCGGGGCTGAAGGATGCGCAGGCGATTTACGGGCCGTGGCTCTACAGCTTGCAAACCGGAGCCGACACCACGAGCGAAACCGGGGTGGCTGCAACAGCCACCGGTTACACCTCACAGGCGCTGCTCGATGCGCTGCCGCAAGTGCGGCTGATGCCGTTTGTCATCGAGTGCGGGACCTACCCGGGACCGGACGTTCATCGGCATCTGCGTGATGATCACTGGCTGCATCTGCATGGCAACCCGAGTGACGCCGTGGGGCGTGCAATCAAGCTGAACCTGTTGGAGCAGTTCTATCCCGCCGACAGCGATTGGCAGGCAATGGTCTGGCTGCGGACCTGGCAGATCTGGGAGCGGGCGTTGTCGGCATTGCCGACTGTCCGTCGCTGATTCGATTCAAGGCTCGATCACTGCGGTGCCGGCTTGCCTGGCACCGCAGTTCATCACGCCGGCGGCGATGCTTGCGGTCGAATTGCAGGCTTTATCGAACGCCTTCGCGGGCAATGATGTTTCTGCTGCCACGGGGGGAGGGGACTTGCCCCTGTCTGCCTTGGCAGCCATTCGAAATCCGATGCGATAACTTCAATACGGCGGCACAGGATTTTCTGTCGCCGCAGCGTACTTTTCTCGAGGCATAAAAAAACGGCTTACCTTTCGGTAAGCCGTTTTTAGTACTTGGTGGCTACACAGGGACTTGAACCCCGGACCCCAGCATTATGAATGCTATGCTCTAACCAACTGAGCTATGTAGCCAAGTGGCGCGCATTATTCACCGGGAACGGGGATGCGTCAAGCACAAATCTAAAATATTTCTCTACGCTTTCAACCGCTTATCCTCCTGATCCGAAAAAACAGCTCGGAGCAGGGCATCAATTGAGCTGAAATCTCCCCGTATTGGCACTCAAGGCCTTGCTGCCATGGCTCAACGTATCCGCTGCCTGGTTCACCGCACGCGCACCTTCGAGCAGACGTAGCGCCGCTTGATCGACTTGCTGGATGTTGCTGCTGACCTCATCGGCCGTGCTGGCTTGTTCCTCTACCGCCGTGGCGATCTGCGCCAGGGTGTCGGTGACGCTCTGCACGGCGCTGGCGATTTCCCCCAAACGTTCGCCAAGACCGGTCACCGCTTGTGCATCGGATTGTGCCTGGCCACAAGCGGCTTCCATCAGGCTGACGGCTTCGTTCACCGTGTTGCGCAGGCTATCGACGGTGCCGGCAATCTGCGCGGTCGACGATTGCGTACGTTGCGACAGGCTGCGCACTTCATCGGCCACCACCGCAAAACCGCGACCCTGTTCACCAGCGCGTGCCGCTTCAATAGCGGCGTTCAACGCCAGCAGATTGGTCTGCTCGGCGACGCCGCGAATGGTGTCGACCACCAGTTGAATCTGTTGCCCTTGCTCACTGACCCGGCCGAGCGCCGCGGCCGTTTCGTTCAGGCGTTGATTGAGCTGCTGGATGCTCGCGGTAGTGCGTTGACTGTCTCGGCTGCTGTCAGCGGCAATGCGGCGGGTATTCTGAGCGCTGCCGGAGGCCTGTTCACAACTGTGCGCCACGCCTTGAGAGGTCGCGGCCAATTGCGTTGCTGCAGCGGCAATCTGGCTGATCTGCAATTGCTGGGCTTCGACTTCACCCAAAGCATCGCTGGAATGATGATTGAGGGTTTGCACCGCGTTGCTCAATTGCAGGGTTTCGTGATCCACCCCTTGCAGACTGGTACGAAGTTGCACCACGGCGACGTTCAGGGCGGTGCTGATGGCCGCCAGTTCGTCCCGGCCCTGAACGGGCACCTGCACGCTCAGATTGCCGTCGCGCAAGGCTTCAGCGAGCACGGTGATGCCGCTGGCGCTGCGCCGGATCGACGCCTGCAAGCAGATGAACAGATACAGCGCTGCCAGCAGCAGGCAGCCTAACGTGGTCGCCACAACGATGAACTGACGGATCGCCGAGTCATGGTAAAAATCCAGGCGTTGATCCAGCGACACCAGCGACTGCTGGCGTAGCGAGGCGAGGTCAGCGAGCAACGCATCGAGACTGCGCTCGAAGTCGTCGGGCTTGAGGGTGATGCTGCCGCCGAAGACGCCGTCATCAAGAACCTTCAGGCCTGCATCAAGGTGTTTGAGACTGTCCTGATACTGCCCGCTCCAGGTTTGCAGCTCGTCAGGCAACCGCGCTTCGAGCAACCCCGCCGTTTTGACCAGCTGTTCCCGTGCGTCGCCAATGCGGCTGCGCAAGTCGCGCAATTGCAAACGACTTTGCAGGGTGAACTGCCCGGACACCACTGACGCCTGGCCCACCGCTGCCAAGCGACCGACACGCTCGATCAGGTCCGGTGCGTGCTGGGTGGAAATCTGCGTCAGCAAATACGTTTCCAGCCACGGCGCGAGCGTCAGGCGGTTGTCCATCACGATCTGTTCGCGCAATGCTTGCAGGGCGCTCAAGGCGCGGGTGAAGCGATCATAACCGTCCGGCCACCAACCCACGCTGCCGAGGCTTTTCGAGTCGAGGCCGGCGAGGGCGGTTTGCAGGGTTTGGTAGCGGGTCAGGATTTCGTTTTCGGCACCTTCTGTTTGCAAGGTGTTGCCCAGCTCCGAGGTGGCTTGAGTGACAGCGGGCTGAACGGCATCAAACGCGGCCATCGCAGCGAGTGTCGCGGGCGTTGGTTGGCGATTGGTTTCAGTCGCGCGCCAACGGGCGGCACGATCGCGTTGGGCGGAGAGCAGATTGTCCAGCGCATCGAGCGCGAGCAGCTGGCGTACCCCGGCGCGTTCGCCGCTGATCAGGTTCAGTTTGTCGCGGTAGTCCAGGCCGATCATCCACAGGCTGCCGGCCAGTGGCAGGATAAACAGTAGAAACAACAGCTGAAATTTGCGTGCGAAGCCAAAACGCCCCAGCAGCCCGATCCCCGGTGATAAAAAAGCCTGCATGCCCCATGACTCCTCTGGACACCACGCACCATTGGCGTGCGCCGTGGTCATTGCGATCCCCGGCTAGTGCCCTTTAAAAGGCCTCGAAAGTTCACCCTCGCCAGCTCTGTAGGCCGACTCTGTGGCGAAACTTCCCATTCTCGGCCCCCTTTGTAAGGAGGCCGCGTTGAAGCAGACAAGCAAGGCAAGATTCAGACCATGGCACTGCGCTACTAGCTATTGCGAAGTGAAATACAAGGTCGTTAGCAGGCTAAGGGGATGGCGTTGCTGCACTGAAAAATGGCACATTGGCGACCTGCCCGTTTGCACCCCTCTGTTGTTTGGAAACTTTCATGGCTATCAGCAATGCCCAGACCGGTTCAGTGCCGGCGTCCGCTTCTCCTCAAAGCAGCCCTTTGGTCATGCGCATCATCGGCGCGGTGGCGCTGGCGCATTTGATCAACGACTTGATTCAGTCAGTGCTGCCGTCGATCTATCCAATGCTCAAAGCCAACTACGGCCTGACGTTCACCCAGGTCGGGCTGATCACCCTGACGTTTCAACTGACCGCCTCGCTGCTGCAGCCTTGGGTGGGCTACCACACCGACCGCCATCCCAAGCCGTGGCTACTGCCGGCCGGGACCGTCTGCACCTTGGTCGGGATTGTGATGATGTCGGTGGTCGGCAGCTTCCCGATGATCCTGCTCGCGGCAGGGTTGATCGGCATCGGCTCGTCGACCTTTCACCCGGAAGCGTCCCGTGTGGCGCGACTGGCCTCGGGCGGGCGCTTCGGGTTGGCGCAATCTACTTTTCAGGTGGGCGGTAACGCGGGGTCGGCACTCGGTCCATTGCTGGCGGCGGCGATCATCATTCCTTACGGCCAGGGTCATGTGGCGTGGTTCGGGTTGTTCGCGGTGTTTGCGCTGTTCGTGCTGTACCGCATCAGTCGCTGGTACGCCGATCACTTGAACCTGTTCAAGCTAAAGCAGGGCCAGGCGGCGACTCACGGCTTGTCCAAGGGGCGCGTGACCAGTGCGCTGGTGGTGCTCGGGTTGCTGGTGTTCTCCAAGTACTTCTACATGTCCAGCCTCACCAGTTACTTCACCTTCTACCTGATCGAGAAATTCGACCTGTCGGTGGCCAGTTCGCAATTGCACCTGTTCCTGTTTCTCGGCGCGGTGGCGGCGGGAACCTTCTTCGGTGGGCCTATCGGCGACAAGATCGGGCGTAAGGCGGTGATCTGGTTCTCGATCCTCGGCGTCGCGCCATTCACGTTGTTGCTGCCCCATGTCGACCTGTTCTGGACCAGTGTTCTGAGCGTGGTCATCGGCTTTATCCTCGCCTCGGCGTTCTCGGCGATTGTTGTGTACGCCCAGGAACTGGTGCCGGGCAATGTCGGGATGATTGCCGGGATATTCTTCGGTTTGATGTTTGGTTTTGGCGGGATTGGCGCGGCGTTGCTGGGGCATCTGGCGGATATTCACGGCATCGAGTACGTGTATTTCCTGTGTTCGTTTTTGCCGTTGCTGGGCGTGCTGGCGATTTTCCTGCCTAGAACAAAAAAAGCCTGAATCACCCTGTAGGAGCCGGCTTGCTGGCGATAGCTGCGCTGCGGTCTACCTGACACCGCGTTATCGTTCTTCGCCAGCAAGCCGGCTCCTACAGGAATTCCATGCAAGAAAAAGCCGCGTATCAAACGCGGCTTTTTCTTGGGCGTGTGGCTTACACGTTGAAACGGAAGTGCATCACGTCGCCGTCTTTAACGATGTAGTCCTTGCCTTCCAGACGCCATTTACCGGCTTCTTTGGTACCGGCTTCGCCCTTGTACTGGATGAAGTCGTTGTAGGCGATCACTTCGGCGCGGATGAAGCCTTTTTCGAAGTCGGTGTGGATCACGCCAGCGGCTTGTGGTGCGGTGGCACCGACGCGGACGGTCCAGGCGCGGACTTCTTCGACACCGGCGGTGAAGTAGGTTTGCAGGTGCAGCATTTCGTAACCGGCGCGGATCACGCGGTTCAGGCCAGGCTCTTCGAGGCCCAGGGCTTCGAGGAACATGTCTTTCTCTTCGCCGTCATCGAGCTCGGCGATTTCCGCTTCGATCTTGTTGCACACGGGTACAACCACGGCGCCTTCTTCTTCGGCGATGGCGCGAACAACGTCCAGGTGCGGGTTGTTCTCGAAACCGTCTTCAGCGACGTTGGCGATGTACATGACCGGTTTGGTGGTCAGCAGGTGGAAACCCTTGATCACCGCTTTCTCGTCGGTGCTCAGGTTCTTCATCAGGCTGCGCGCAGGCTTGCCTTCCGTAAAGTGAGCGATCAATTGCTCCAGCAGGCCTTTCTGGACCACTGCGTCCTTGTCACCGCCCTTGGCATTGCGCGCGACTTTCTGTAGTTGCTTCTCGCAGCTGTCGAGGTCGGCGAAGATCAGTTCCAGGTCGATGATTTCGATGTCGCGTTTCGGATCGACGCTGTTGGAGACGTGAATCACGTTCTCGTCTTCGAAGCAGCGGACCACATGGGCGATGGCATCGGTTTCACGGATGTTGGCCAAAAACTTGTTGCCCAGGCCTTCACCTTTCGACGCGCCGGCAACCAGGCCCGCGATATCGACGAATTCCATGGTGGTCGGCAGGATGCGCTTCGGATTGACGATGGCTGCCAAGGCTTCCAGGCGCGGATCCGGCATTGGCACGATGCCGCTGTTCGGCTCGATGGTGCAGAAGGGGAAGTTCTCGGCCGCGATACCGGATTTGGTCAGGGCGTTGAACAGGGTGGACTTGCCGACGTTAGGCAGGCCGACGATGCCGCAATTGAATCCCATGGTGTTTCCCCTCGGATAAGAGTCAGGCCTTCTGGCTGTGCAGGTTTTTCATCGCGCGGTTCCATTCCCCGGCGAGGATATCCGGCAGCACGCCGAGGGCAAAGTCGATGCTGGCATCGAGTTTTTCCTGTTCGGCGCGTGGCGCACGACCCAGGACGAAATTTGAAACCATACTGGCGACGCCCGGGTGGCCGATGCCAAGCCGCAGACGGTAGAACGTATTCTGATTGCCCAGTTGCGCAATGATGTCGCGCAACCCGTTATGACCGCCATGGCCGCCGCCCTGCTTGAGCTTGGCAACGCCGGGTGGCAGGTCGAGTTCGTCATGTGCCACGAGGATTTCTTCAGGCTTGATGCGGAAGAAACCGGCGAGTGCCGCGACGGCCTGGCCGCTGCGGTTCATGTACGTGGTGGGAATCAGCAGACGAACATCCTGACCCTGGTGCGAGTAGCGCCCGGTCAGGCCAAAATATTTGCGGTCCGCCACAAGGTTTACGCCTTGTGCGTTCGCGATGCGCTCAACAAAAAGGGCCCCTGCGTTATGCCGGGTCTGTTCGTATTCAGCACCTGGATTACCCAGGCCAACGATCAGTTTGATGGCAGTCACGATAGGGGCCCTTCCTTGGAGTGGTGGATAACATCGCCGCAATCAGGGAGAGCGGCGAAAGTGGACGAAAATTGCTCATTTACCATGATGTAAACTCCGCGTTCTCGCCCGCTTTCTCGCTACGCTCTAGTCCGCGATGTTTCCGATCACTCCGGCGTACAGAGTAAAATTACTCTGCAGCGCCTTCTGCAGCTTCTGGAGCAACACGTGGAGCGTGGACGTTGGCAACAGCCTTGTCATCGCCGTGTGCCAGAGCAACAAACTCAACGCCTTTAGGGGCTTTGAGGTCCGACAGGTGAATGATCGAACCGATTTCAGCGTTAGCCAGGTCGACTTCGATGAACTCAGGCAGATCTTTCGGCAGGCAGGAAACTTCGATCTCTGCAACAACGTGCGAGATTTCGCCGCCTTTCTTGGTCGGTGCTTCTTCGTTGATGAAGTGCACTGGAACGATAGCGGTCAGTTTCTGGCCAGCGACTACGCGTACGAAGTCAGCGTGCATCACGTGGCCTTTGGCCGGGTGACGCTGCAGGGCTTTGATCACGACGTTCTGCTTGGTGCCACCAACGTTCAGCTCGATGATGTGGCTGTAAGCCGCTTCGTTTTCGAGCAGTTTGGCAACTTCTTTGGCCAGCATGCTGATGGATTCAGGGGCTTTTTCGCCACCGTAAACTACAGCTGGAACCAGGGCGGCGAGACGACGCAGGCGGCGGCTCGCACCTTTCCCCAGGTCGGAACGCACTTCAGCATTCAGGGTAAAATCGTTCATGTTGTATCTCCAAAATAACCACACTCGCCCCAGCGTTTGCGACCAGCGCTAAAGGCGATATGGGCAAAAAAGCCCCGCCCCGACAGGAATGCCGGGGCGGGGCGCTTTTCGTCAACGAGACATTTCGAGAAGGGCAGGGCCCTTAGCGGAACATCGCACTGATCGATTCTTCATTGCTGATGCGGCGGACCGCCTCGGCAACTACCGGTGCGATATCCAGTTGGCGGATACGCGCACAGGCTTGTGCTGCAGCGGACAGCGGGATGGTGTTGGTCACCACCAGCTCGTCCAGCACGGAATTTTCAATGTTTTCGATCGCCCGACCGGACAGCACAGGGTGCGTGCAGTAAGCGAAAACCTTGGCAGCGCCATGCTCTTTCAAGGCCTTGGCCGCGTGGCACAAAGTGCCGGCGGTATCGACCATGTCATCGACCAGAATACAGGTACGCCCTTCGACATCACCGATGATATGCATCACTTCAGAGTGATTGGCTTTCTCACGGCGTTTGTCGATGATCCCGAGATCTACGCCCAGGGATTTGGCAACGGCACGTGCACGCACGACGCCACCAATGTCCGGGGATACGATCATCAGGTTTTCGAAGCGCTGATCTTCAATGTCATCCACCAGAACCGGGGAGCCGTAGATGTTATCTACCGGAATATCGAAGAAACCCTGGATTTGGTCAGCATGCAGATCAACCGTGAGAACACGGTCGATGCCGACTACGGTAAGCATGTCAGCAACGACTTTCGCGCTGATAGCCACACGTGCGGAACGCGGACGGCGATCCTGACGGGCATAACCAAAGTAAGGAATAACAGCAGTGATACGAGTAGCCGAGGAGCGGCGGAAGGCATCAGCCATCACTACCAGTTCCATCAGGTTATCGTTGGTCGGAGCGCAAGTCGGCTGAATAATGAAGACGTCTTTACCGCGGACGTTTTCATTGATCTCGGCTGTGATTTCGCCGTCGGAAAACTTGCCGACAGAGATGTCACCGAGAGGGATATGCAGCTGACGTACGACACGTCGAGCCAGATCGGGGTTAGCGTTCCCCGTAAAGACCATCATCTTGGACACGCGCAGTACCTAGAGGCTGAGGGTAACCTGGATGAGTATAGAAAATGGCAGGGGCGGCTGGATTCGAACCAACGCATGGCAGGATCAAAACCTGCTGCCTTACCGCTTGGCGACGCCCCTGTATCTGTTGCAACGATTACCCAGTAATCGATTCCTTTAGAGCAGACTTTGCAGCTTGCGATGCAACATCGAAACGTTGCTTCCTTTTGCTACAAACCCTGTAAGGGTCTCTGTAAGAAGGGCCGAGACTTTATCAGCTTCAGCTTTGCTTGGGAAGCCCCCAAACACACAACTTCCAGTTCCGGTGAGTTTTGCTTCGGTAAATTTACCTAACAAATTCAAAGCGTTACGTACTTCTGGGTAACGCCTTGTTACCACCGGCAAGCAGTCATTTCGACTGTTTCCCTTGGGAACGGGGCGCACTTTAATGGGAGGAGTGTTACGTGTCAACAACGGATCTGAAAAAATTTCTGCCGTACTAACAGAGACTTGCGGTACGAGCACGAGATACCACGGTTCTTCCGGGTCGACAGGGGTCAGTTTCTCGCCAACACCTTCGGCGAAAGCCGCATGGCCACGCACGAAAACCGGAACGTCGGCGCCCAGTGTCAAACCCAGTGCGGCCAGCCGGTCCTCGTCCCAGCCCAGGTGCCAGAGATGATTGAGTCCGAGCAGCGTCGTTGCCGCATTCGAACTGCCGCCACCGATGCCGCCGCCCATGGGCAGGATTTTCTCGATCCAGATGTCGACGCCCAGCGAGCAACCGGATTGTTCCTGAAGTTGTCTGGCCGCTTTGACGATCAGGTTGCTGTCGTGGGGGACGCCCTCGAATTCGGTGTGCAGTTGAATGACACCGTCATCGCGTCGTGCGTAGGTGATTTCGTCACCGTAATCGAGGAACTGAAACATCGTCTGCAATTCGTGGTAGCCGTCTTCACGGCGACCGAGAATGTGCAGCATCAAATTGAGTTTGGCCGGGGAGGGCAGGGTCAGGCGGTTGGCCGGCATGTCATTGCCCCAGTTTGCGCGGTTGCCAGACCTTGACCACCAACGTGACATCAAGGTCGGTGCCGCTCAGCTTGATGCGCTCGGGCAGCCAGAAACCGTTTTGTTGCGTGTACGAGGTGTATTGGACCTTCCAGCCATCCTGTTCGAGGCTGGCCAGGCGACTGTCGGCATCCAGTGTCAGGCGACTTTTGCTGTCGGGAGCGGGGAGCCCACGCACCCACCAGGCCAGGTTGGACACCGGCAATTTCCAGCCCATCTGTTCTTCAAGCAGGATTTCCGGGTTCGGCGCCTCGTATCGCCCCTGATTGGCGACTTCCAGCGACACTTTTCCCGGGCGCCCGGTCAGGCGTGCCGCGCCGCGACCCAGCGGGCCGGAGAGGCGGATGTCGTAGTAATCCTGGCGCTGCAACCAGAACAGCGTGCCGCTGCCTGAATCCTTGGGGGCGCGAATGCCGATCTTGCCGTCGATCTGCCAGCCGTCGAGGCTGGTCAGCTGCTGTTTGTGCTCGCGCCAAAGGGCCGGGTTGCCGTGACCCTCGACCGATTCGCGTGGACCGATGCCCGCGCAACCGGCGAGCAGGGCGATGAAGCTGATAACGATGAAGTGGCGCAAAAACATGATTTTAAAGAGTCTCTGATCCGGTCAGGCGCTTGATGGTACCGCGCAGGGTTGGGCTGTCGGGTTGTTCCTTGAGGAATTTGCTCCAGACCTGTTTGGCTTCGCGTTGCTTGCCATTGGCCCACAGGACTTCACCCAGGTGAGCGGCGACTTCCTGATCGGGGAAGCGCTCCAGCGCTTGGCGTAACAGGCGCTCGGCTTCGTCGTAATTGCCCAGGCGGAAATTGACCCAGCCGAGGCTGTCGAGGACCGCCGGGTCTTCGGGATTGATTTTGTGGGCCTGTTCGATCAGGGCTTTGGCTTCGGCGTAACGCGTCGTCCTGTCAGACAGGGTGTAACCGAGAGCGTTCAGCGCCATGGCGTTGTCCGGGTCGCGTTTGATGATCTGCCGCAGGTCCTTTTCCATCTGCGCCAGGTCGTTGCGTTTTTCCGCCTGCATGGCCCGGGTATAGAGCAGATTCAAATCGTCCGGGTATTTCTCCAGGGCTTGTTGCAACACGTTCCAGGCCTTGTCGCCCTGATTGTTGGCGGACAGGGTTTCAGCTTCGATCAGGTACAACTGGATCACGTAATCCGGTTGTTCGTCGCGCTCTGCTGCCAGCTTGCGTTGGGCTTCGGCGGTCCTGCCGTTGTTCATCAGGATATCGGCCTGGCGCAATTGTGCCGGCAGGTAATCGTTGCCCGGGCCGACCTGGTCGTACTCGATCAGTGCGCCTTGCGGGTCGTTGCGCTCTTCAGCGATGCGACCGAGGTTCAGGTGTGCGGAGTCGACGTGGCTGTCCCGGGCAATCAAGTCTTCCAGGTAGCCTTTGGCTTCTTCCCATGCCTTGGCTTCGAGGCAAACCAGCGCCAGCGAATAACGCAAATCGTCGTCGTCCGGGTATTGCTGAACCAGGCTGGAGAATTCGGCTTTGGCGTCGTCCATGCGGTCCTGTTCGACCAGCATGCGTGCGTAAGTCAGGCGCAAGCGTTTGTCGTCCGGGTACTTCTTGATGCTTTTTTTCAGCAGCGGCAGGGCTTCGTCGCCGCGACCCATGGTCTGCAGCAGGCGTGCGCGCAGCAGGATCGGGGCGATTTCGCCATCGTCCGGCGGGTTGTCTTCGAGCAGGGTCAATGCGCCTTTGGCGTCGCCATCTTGCTGCATCAGCAAGGCCTTGCCGAAAATCAGCTGGCTGTTGTTCGGATGACGCAGCAGCAGTCGGTCGAAGCTGTTCTTCAGACCGGTGCGGGTATCCTGATCGGTGTCGGCCGCCGCAAGCGCGAGGAAGTCGAAATGGGTATCGCCCTTGCCCAGCAGGACTTTCTCCATATAGACCATGGAGTCGTCATAACGCCCGGCGCGTGCCAGTTGTACGGCCGCAGCGCGTTGCGCCTCGAGGTCGTTCGGGGCGTTTTTGGCCCAGATCAGCGCGCTATCGAGGGCTGCCTGATCGGCGCCAAGGTACTCGGCAATGCGAAATGCCCGCTCGGAAACGCCCGGATCCTGGGTTTTGATGGCCTGGGTCACATAGTTGTCCAGGGCAATGTCGAAACGATTGCGCTGGCCAGCCAGCTCCGCGCTCAGCAGGCTGAAGACGGTGTCTTCACTGAACGAGCTGTAGACCTTGGGCTTTTCAGGGGCCGGCGCGCTGTCTTCAGCCGGCGGCGTATCGTCGGACGAAACGGGAGCCAAGGCCTGGCAGCCGCTGAGGAAGACAAGAGCGAGGAGCAACGCGGAGGATCTATTCATATAGGAAGAGGACGACTAACCTGCGGTCGGATCATCATGACACAAGCTTTCGGCCAAACATAACCGCCCCGGCATTTTCCCGATGTTACAGGTCCCATGTAGGCGCTGCGGTAGGCTGCGATCTTTTGGCGTCTTCAAGTACGCCGAAATCAGGATCAAAAGATCGCAGCCTACGGCAGCACTACAGAAGCCCTGTCGTTCGGGTAAACGAGAACGGCTCGCAACGTCGACGTTGTCTACCAAGACGATAGAGATCGAGTAGTTGTTCTGTTTCCGTCGAAGTAGGACAATTGCCGGCTTCACGTCACCATCAGCGACTTTGAATGGCCTTCCTTGCACTCGGTATTAACCACAAGACTGCTTCAGTAGACGTCCGCGAGCGCGTGGCTTTTACCCCTGAGCAACTGGTGGAGGCCCTGCAGCAGCTCTGCCGACTCACCGACAGCCGCGAAGCTGCGATCCTCTCCACCTGCAATCGCAGTGAACTCTATATAGAACAGGATCACCTGTCGGCGGACGTCGTTCTGCGCTGGCTGGCCGATTATCATCATTTGAGCTTCGAAGAGTTGCGCCAAAGCGCTTATGTGCACGAGGACGATGCGGCAGTTCGTCACATGATGCGGGTCGCCTCCGGGCTCGATTCGCTGGTGTTGGGCGAGCCGCAGATTCTCGGTCAGATGAAGTCGGCCTATGCCGTGGCCCGTGAGGCCGGTACGGTCGGGCCGTTGCTCGGGCGATTGTTCCAGGCGACGTTCAATGCGGCCAAGCAAGTGCGCACGGACACGGCCATCGGCGAGAACCCGGTGTCCGTGGCGTTTGCGGCGGTAAGCCTGGCGAAACAGATTTTCAGCGATTTGCAACGCAGCCAGGCCTTGTTGATCGGTGCGGGCGAGACCATCACCCTGGTCGCCCGCCATCTGCATGACCTGGGTGTGAAGCGCATTGTCGTCGCCAACCGCACCCTGGAGCGCGCCAGCATCCTGGCCGAACAGTTCGGCGCCCATGCGGTGTTGCTCTCGGACATTCCGGCGGAGCTGGTACGCAGCGACATCGTCATCAGTTCCACCGCCAGCCAGTTGCCGATCCTGGGCAAAGGCGCGGTGGAAAGCGCGCTGAAGCTGCGCAAGCACAAGCCGATCTTCATGGTCGACATTGCCGTACCGCGCGATATCGAGCCGGAAGTCGGCGAGTTGGACGACGTTTACCTCTATAGCGTCGACGATCTCCATGAAGTGGTCGCCGAGAACCTCAAGAGCCGCCAGGGTGCAGCCCAGGCAGCGGAAGAGATGGTCTCGGTCGGTGCTGAAGATTTCATGGTGCGCCTGCGTGAACTGGCGGCGGTGGACGTGCTCAAGGCCTATCGTCAACAGAGCGAACGCCTGCGCGACGAAGAATTACAAAAGGCCCAGCGCTTGCTGGCCAACGGCAGCAGCGCCGAAGACGTGCTGGTGCAACTGGCGCGTGGCCTGACCAACAAACTGTTGCACGCTCCGAGCGTGCAGTTGAAAAAGCTCTCTGCCGAAGGTCGCCTGGATGCGCTGGCGATGGCCCAGGAACTCTTTGCCCTCGGTGAGGGCTCATCGGATAGCTTTTCGGATAAGAAACCGCAATGAAAGCGTCACTGCTCAATAAGCTGGACATCCTCCAGGACCGTTTCGAGGAATTGACCGCCCTGCTTGGCGATGGCGAGGTCATTTCCGATCAGAACAAATTCCGCACCTATTCCAAGGAATATGCGGAAGTCGAGCCGATCGTCGAAACCTATAAACAGCTGCTCAAAGTTCAGGGCGACCTCGAAGGGGCCCAGGCACTGCTCAAGGACAGCGACCCGGACATGCGTGAAATGGCCGTGGAAGAAGTTCGCGAAGCCAAGGAACGCCTGGTCGAACTGGAAGCCAGCCTGCAACGCATGCTGTTGCCCAAGGATCCGAACGACGGGCGCAACGTGTTCCTCGAAATCCGCGCCGGCACCGGCGGTGACGAGGCGGCGATTTTCTCCGGCGACCTGTTCCGCATGTATTCGCGTTACGCCGAGCGTCGCGGCTGGCGAGTGGAGATCCTCTCGGAAAACGAGGGTGAGCACGGTGGCTATAAAGAAGTCATCGCCCGGGTCGAAGGCGACAACGTCTACGGCAAGCTGAAGTTCGAATCCGGCGCGCACCGCGTGCAGCGGGTTCCGGCGACCGAGTCCCAAGGTCGGATTCACACCTCGGCTTGCACCGTGGCGGTACTTCCCGAACCGGACGAGCAGGAAACGATCGAGATCAACCCGGCGGACCTGCGGGTCGATACCTATCGTTCGTCCGGTGCTGGTGGTCAGCACGTCAACAAGACCGATTCGGCGATCCGTATCACGCACTTGCCGTCCGGCATCGTGGTCGAATGTCAGGAGGAGCGTTCGCAGCACAAGAACCGCGCCCGCGCGATGTCCTGGCTGTCGGCCAAGCTCAACGACCAGCAGACCAGCGCTGCGGCTAATGCAATTGCCAGCGAGCGCAAGTTGCTGGTGGGTTCCGGCGACCGCTCCGAACGCATCCGCACTTACAACTTTGCCCAGGGCCGGGTGACCGACCATCGGGTCAACCTGACGCTGTATTCGCTCGACGAAATCCTCGCCGGTGGCGTCGATGCGGTGATCGAGCCGTTGCTGGCCGAATACCAGGCCGATCAACTGGCGGCGATAGGTGAGTAAATGACAATCATCGCCAGTCTGTTGCGCGCTGCCGATTTGCCCGACTCGCCGACGGCGCGTCTGGACGCCGAATTGTTGCTGGCGGCGGCGTTGGGCAAGTCCCGGAGCTTCTTGCATACCTGGCCGGAACGCATCGTGCCGAGTGAGGCGGCGCAGACGTTTGCCGAGTATCTGCAACGCCGTCGCGGCGGTGAGCCGGTGGCCTATATTCTCGGCCAGCAGGGTTTCTGGAAGCTCGATCTGGAGGTGGCGCCGCACACGCTGATTCCGCGTCCCGACACCGAGTTGCTGGTGGAAGCCGCGTTGGAACTGTTACCTGCCACGCCCACCAAAGTACTCGATCTCGGCACTGGCAGTGGTGCAATTGCCCTGGCCCTGGCCAGTGAGCGTCCGGCATGGAAAGTCACGGCAGTGGATCGCGTGCTGGAAGCCGTGGCCCTGGCCGAACGCAATCGCCAGCGCCTGCACCTGAACAACGCCACGGTGCTCAGCAGTCACTGGTTCAGTGCGCTGGAGGGTCAGCGTTTTCAACTGATCATCAGCAATCCGCCGTACATCGCGGCGACCGATCCGCATCTGGTGGAAGGCGATGTACGCTTCGAACCGGAAAGCGCCCTGGTGGCCGGTGTCGATGGGCTCGACGATCTGCGTCTGATCGTCGCCCAGGCACCGGATCATCTGGAGGCGGGTGGCTGGCTGATGCTCGAACACGGTTATGATCAAGCCGAAGCGGTGCGCGATCTGCTACTGGCCCGCGGGTTTGAAGAAGTCCACAGCCGCACCGATCTGGGCGGTCATCAACGCATCAGTCTGGGGCGCCTGCCGTGCTGAATGATCAGGAATTGCTGCGCTATAGCCGGCAGATTCTGCTGCAACACATCGACATCGATGGCCAGTTGCGGCTCAAAGACAGCCGTCTGTTGATCATTGGCCTCGGTGGTCTCGGTGCGCCGGTGGCGTTGTACCTGGCCGCCGCGGGCATCGGTGAAATGCACCTGGCGGACTTCGACACGGTCGACCTGACCAACCTGCAACGCCAGATCATTCACGACACCGACAGTGTTGGCCTGAGCAAAGTCGATTCGGCGATCAAGCGCCTGACGGCGATCAATCCCGAGGTCCGGTTGATCGCCCATCGCACGGCGCTCGACGAAGACTCGCTGGCCGCGGCCGTGGCCGGGGTGGATCTGGTGATCGACTGTTCCGACAATTTCTCCACCCGCGAAGCGGTCAACGCCGCTTGTGTGGCCGCGGTAAAACCGCTGGTCAGCGGCGCGGCGATTCGTCTTGAAGGACAACTCTCGGTGTTCGACCCGCGCCGTCCCGAGAGTCCGTGCTACCACTGTTTATACGGGCACGGCAGCGAAGCTGAATTGACCTGTAGCGAAGCCGGCGTAGTCGGTCCTCTGGTGGGGCTGGTGGGCAGTTTGCAAGCGCTTGAAGCACTGAAGTTGCTGGCCGGTTTTGGCGAGCCGTTGGTGGGGCGTCTGTTGCTCATTGATGCTTTGGGTACACGCTTCCGTGAGTTGCGGGTCAAGCGTGATCCGGGGTGTAGCGTCTGTGGGTCGAAACATGCGTGAAGCGCCGATTGGCGTGTTCGACTCCGGCGTTGGTGGGCTCTCGGTGCTGGCCGAGATCCAGCGCTTGCTGCCCAACGAAACGCTGATGTACGTCGCCGATTGCGGCAACGTTCCCTACGGCGAAAAAACCCCCGAATTCATCCGGCAGCGTTGCAGCGTGATGGCTGAATTTTTTCAGCAGCAGGGTGCCAAGGCTTTGGTGCTGGCCTGCAACACGGCAACCGTTGCCGGCGTCGCCGACTTGCGACGCGACTATCCCGAGTGGCCCATCGTCGGTATGGAACCGGCGGTCAAGCCGGCCGCCGCCGCGACCCGCAGTGGCGTGGTCGGTGTGCTGGCCACCACGGGGACGTTGCAAAGCGCAAAGTTCGCCGCGTTGCTCGACCGTTTTGCCACCGATGTTCGGGTCATTACCCAACCGTGCCCCGGGCTTGTCGAGCTGATTGAAAATGGCGACCTGCACAGTCCGGCGCTGCGCCAGTTGCTGGCCTCATACGTCGAGCCGCTGCTCGCCGCCGGCGCTGACACGCTCATCCTTGGTTGCACCCATTACCCCTTCCTGAAACCGATGCTCAAGCAGATGATCCCCGCTGACATCAGCCTGATCGACACTGGTGCTGCGGTGGCGCGCCAGCTTCAGCGTCTGCTGGCCGAAGGCGAACTGCTTGCCGACGGGCCTGCGCGCGAGGCGCAATTCTGGACCAGTGCCGACCCGGTACATTTCAGAAATATCTTGCCGATACTGTGGAATACGTCCGGCATTGTGCGAAGCTTCGACAAGTAGGAAGTTTCCCGGGGGGGGAATGCGAAAAGACGGATGAACTTCTGATTAATCGCCGCCTTCTATAGCTTTGCAGGGTAAGGCAACAAAATAACCATACGAAATCGTTCGGAAAAGGAAGTTTCTAGTGAGGCGACTATTCTGCTTGGCCGCGATTGCGGCCGCACTGATGGGGCACAGTTTTACCGCTCAAGCGGCAGGTGTGGAGTTTGCGGTGGGGCAAACCGGCGAGTCGACCATGACCTATCGATTGGGGATGCAATTCGATTGGGACCAGAGCTGGTGGCAGAGCGACGTGGGGCGTCTGACCGGTTATTGGGACGGCGCCTACACCTATTGGGACGGTGAAGAGACATCCAGTAACCACAGCCTTTCGTTCTCGCCTGTGCTTGTTTATGAATTTTCCGGACAGAACGTCAAACCCTACATTGAGTTTGGGATTGGTGTGGCGGCGTTTGCCAGCACTGAAGTCGAAAGCAACGATCTGGGCAGCGCCTTCCAGTTTGAAGACCGCTTCGGTGTCGGCTTGCGCTTTGCGGGTGGACACGAAGTCGGGGTGCGCGCGACGCACTATTCCAACGCCGGGCTCACGACCCCGAACGATGGTGTAGAAAGTTACGCATTGCATTACACGATGCCGTTGTAGGCACCGGGCCAAAAAATGGTATGACCCCCTGTAGGAACGAGCTTGCTCGCGATGGCGATTTCAGATTCGGCATTGATGCTGACTGACGCATTGCTATCGCGAGCAAGCTCGCTCCTATGTATGGACTCGCCCCCACTGTCTACCTGCTTTTTAAACACTGCTACCCGGTTGCATCTATGTATAAGGCCTATTCGAGGAAGCCATCTTTGGCTTCTGGCCAACATTGGTTGAGCTCAC